>PBPM01000107.1 GCA_002724635.1 Rhodospirillaceae bacterium | reverse complement strand
GCGGAAGAGGGTGGGAGTCGAACCCACCAGGCACGTCTAACGCCCCTCACCGGTTTTGAAGACCGGGCGCCCCACCGGGGAACGGTCCTCCTCCACCTTTATATTCGGCGAGATGGATCGACGGGGCAAGCTGCCAGACCCGCATGCGCCGTACGAAGACCCGTGAATACGAATCTCAAATCCGGCGCCCCTCAGGGGTCGAGGGTCAGCGAGAGGCCCACCTGAAGTTTCACAATCGCTGGTTTCCCTGCTTGACCATGTTTTTCCCCTTAGGAGTCCCGACTAGTCCGGATAGTAGGCGCGGTCGTCGTCGCTGCGTTCGTAGTCGGGCTGGCTGGGCCAGTCCTTGATCCGGGTCGAGAAGTCGCCGCCGTAGCGTACGCGGAATAGGAGCGAGCGCTGCGAGCCATTCTCATACTCGTGCAGCTCGCCCGGCGGGTGGACGATAAAGGCGCCCGGCTTGACGTCGATGGTCTGGTCCGGCGTGCGCATGACCCCGCCGCCCTCGAAACAGAAATAGATCTCGGTCGCGTTGGGGTGGCAGTGGTTCGGGCTAACCTGCCCGGGCTCCCAGCAGGCGACCGTCACGTCGCCGTCCTCCACAGAGTCGAGAATCTTCTCGACATGGCGTTGCGGGTTCCATTCCTGTTCGACGTTTAGGTCGTAGGCAATCATTGCTGTGTCTCCTCCCAGAGCATGATTTCTCAAGCTTAGCCTCGCTATCTGCCGCGCGTAAATATTGCGATGAATGCAATTACGAAAAACGCCGCACCAGAGGTTCGGTGCGGCGTATTTCATAACGGTTTGAGACGGAATCTCGTCCGGCTACTCACGGGAATCGTAGAAATTCACCATCTTGACCACATCGCCCGCATCTATCCGGCCCAGCGGGCCGTCGCTATAGCTGCACGCGACGACATTGCCGTCCGCATCGACGATGAACTCCGACGGCTGAATTATCTGACGTCGGTCCTCCCACCAAGAGCCGAGCGCGTCAGCGATGTCGCGGGAGACGCTGTGCCCCACCGGGAAATTCACCTCGTCGGCGACTTCTTGGGCCTTCTCGACGTCATCAACGCTAGCGGCGAAGACCTTCACCCCGAGCTTATCGAATTCGTCCTTCAATTCTGCATAGCCGACCAACTGACGGCGACAATAGGGTCACCAGTGGCCGCGATAGAACAGGATGACCCGATATCTTGCACCGAGGCCATCGGGAAGGCTGAGCGATCCGCCGCTGACGAGGTCTACCGTCAGCTTGGGGAAGGCCGAGCCGATGCCGAGCTTTTCAGACATGCTGTTTCCTTCGTTCCAGACATGCGCCCAGGACGGCGCGAATACGCAGAATATGTTGCATCTAAAAGCTCTGCGCCGCAATCATGGGATCGCGTCGGGGTCTTGTCACTTCACACCCTAGCATTGTAAGTGATGTATAAGCGTTTCGTAGGATCGCGACTAGGGTTGAGCAGGGGAGCCGTAATGGAAATTGTCTTGAAGTTTTTAGCCACTACCGAACAACAGATCCTGTTCATCTTGCCGTTCGTCATTATGACGGTCGCGACTCTGGCGTTGCGCTCTGTGCTTCCCCGAGCGGACAACTCGCACCAGAGCGGCCGGATGGCGGCCTATGATGACCTCCACCGTGAAGCCTATATCGCAGCGATCATTGCGGCCGCAGTCACGGTCGTCGCCTTTTGGATTCGCGGTGGCCCCGAGCCCTTCGTTCTAGTCTGGAAGCCGCTGCTGTCGACGGTGATGACTCTACCGTTCGGGTATGCCGTGGCCCTGTTTATCGGCGGCGTGTCGGGGATAACCCGCAACGCCTGACGAACTATCCGGCTGCTGCTGCAAGACTGTCCGCGCCGGTTAGCAAGACGTACAGTTCCAGCGCATCTGTCCCAGTGTTGCGGATAGCGTGGCGTTCGCCTCGCGGCACGAAGACGAAGCTGTCGGGACGGATTCCGGAACTGTCCTGACTGTCCGACGCGACGCCCGCACCCGACACGACATAGTAGATTGCCTCTGCGCCCTGCAGCGCGTGGTTCGCGATTTCGGCTCCCGGGGGGAGCGATGCGTGGACCAGTGCATTCTCGGCGCCGTTGTGGGCGCCGATAGGTGCCCTCACGTCTGCACTGCCCCAAGCCGTGGGAATGCCGTCGGCTGGCGACGATGTCTCTCCCAGGCGCACTAGGATGCCTTCGTTGAGGCCGTCGCGTTCGCGCGCGATGTCCTCGTCGCCCACCGTGCCGCAGAAGCGGTAGCCGGTTCCGGCCACGCTCGGCGCGTTTATGTAGAAGCCGATGACCTTTGCGTCCTCGTCGGTTGTCTCATTGTAGAAGAAATGCTCCGAACCCTTCGGCATCAGCCTGCAGTGTCCGGCCGATACGACGGCGCGACTCTCACCCTGTCCGACAACACCGCACCCCGACAGGTAGATCGCGATCTCATCGCTCACCTCGTGCAGGTGCTTGGCATGGGTCGAGCCCGGTCGGAAGATCGAGTGGAAGACTGTCGTCGCGCTACCTGTCTCGCCGGTGATCGGCAGGCGGAATTCAGAGATGGCCCAGCCGTCGCGCTCCTCCATACGTTCGGGTTCCACATCGAGGGTCTGGATGACGGAGATGCTCATGGTTTTCTCGCTCAGTTGTTATCGTCGAGGAATTTGAAGGTCTGGCTGTCGCCAGACCGGACGATATGGCCGGCGGTCGCCCCCGCGAAGTGGACTGGCAGCACTAGGGTATCGCTGTCGGTCCGGGCCCCCACAAATGCGGTGCGGCTCGCCGCCGACATCGCCATATCCCAGTACAAACAGGTGCTCCATTCGGGATGCGGAAACTGGATCGGGTGATGCATTAGGTCGCCAACGAACGCGCTGCGCTTGCCGTTCGATTTCACATTTACGATCACATGGCCCGGCGAATGGCCCGGCGTGGGTTCGATCCAGATGCCGTGCTCGATCTGATGATCATGTTCGACGAGCACTGCCTGGCCGGCCGCTGCCACCGGCAGCATGCTGTCGATGAAGGTGAGGCCGGTCTGCTCAGTGCCAGCGTTGCTATCGGTCTCCCAGTGGGCATACACGTCACGTGCGAAGACATATTTCGCATTCGGGAAGGCCGGAACCCAGCGGCGGTCGCGCCGCTGGGTATTCCAGCCCACATGATCGGGGTGCAGGTGGGTGGACATGACGATCTCGATATCCGCAGGCGTGAGCCCCAGCGCCTTTAGATTGTCCATCCAGGGCCACTTCTTCATGTGGGAGTTCGGATTCGCACGCTCCTTATCCTCGCCGACGCAGGTGTCAGTCAGGATATTGTGATTTGGGGTCTGCAGGACGAAGCTCTGGAAAACCAGCTTCAGCTTGCCGCTGCCGGTGTCGAAGAAGGTGGGTGCCATACAGTCGAAATGCGCGGCAACGGCCTCGGGTGCAGCATCTGGAAACAGGTCTGCGGGGGTGATGTAGGCACCCGTGGCCTCGTACACGGACTGGACCGAGAAGGCGCCGATTGTCAGAGGTTGCATGTTGCAGTCCTGAAACCGTTGGTGCTTCCCGAGAGTGTCTGATGTTAGACTTCCCGGCGCAAGCATGGGGTCCTCTGCGCCTGCTCAATGCCCAATATGCGCGCATTCCGGCCTGATATGGCCGACTGGTGTCCTGTGTACGGTGCCTGAGCGCTGGGTGATGGCACCAAATGGATGGGGTAATTCCCCATCTCCGCCACATTTTTTGACTAGATAGAGCAGCGTGCCGATTGCGGTGATGCCTTGGCTCTTCCGGGACGCGCGCCGAGTTTGACGCGTTCTCGGTGAACGCGCTACGGCAGAACTAAAGGGACCGGAGACGGGCCGAGAACTAAGCGACGACAGCAAATTCGAGGAGAAAACCAATGATGGGCAGATTGGGGAAACGCTCTAAAGGATTGCTCATACGGTTTCAGAAAGTCACAGTCGCGGCATTGCTTGCCGCGCTGGCCCTTGTAATGACAGTGCAGCCATCGGGTGCCCAGCTCGGCGACATTCTCAAGGCGCCGAAGACGCTGATCGACCGCGCGATCGAGGCGCGTAGCACCGCTGATATCGTCAAGGATAACCGCATCGTCATCGACATCAATGCGATCATGGCCGATGTAGGCACGATCAATGCGTCGACGGAGATCTACGAGCAGAAGCTCCTGATCACCGGTATCTTCGCCGATCAGGAAACTCATGATGCCTTCTACGAGAAGGTGAAGCATGTCGAGGGGGTGAAGGAGCTGTTCTGGCACGCCCTAGTCCTGTCCGACGAGGCGCGCAAGCGGCGCAAGGCCGAACTGCTTGGCTGGCAAGATGTCTTGGTGCTCGAAACCAAGGTGGATATCGAGATGGTCTCGACCCGCGGTGTCGCCGATGTGAACTTCCGCACTGCGGCGGATTCGTTCGGCACGATCTACCTGATGGGCCGCGCCCGCTCCGAGGAAGAACTCGAGAAGGCGATCACCTCCGTGCGCAACACCGAGAACGTGGCGCGGGTTGTGAGTTACGCCTTCGTACGGCCCTAGGGCCCGGACGAGCGTTTTGCAAGCCCCTCGCTAGGCCAGTGCGCCGAACACCTCAGGTACTGGCCGGAGCTGGCGGCGAATGTTCCCGTCGCGCTGTGACAGGCCGATCCTATCGAAATATTCTAGCACTTCCACCGCTAGGTTGCGGCCGATTCCGGCCTGCTTGCGGAACGGCGAAACGCCGACCTCGCCTTCCGCCGCGATCATCGTCTCGAAGGTCTCGGCATGGGCGCGAAGGGCCTCGGGCGTGAAGAACCGGTTCTCCGCGATCTGCACCGCGAGGCCCATGCGCACGGCCTGACGCAGGGTCTTGCCCACCCCGTTTACCGGCATGCCCGCAGCCTGAGCGATGTCGTGCACAACCGGTGGGCTCTCTGGCGTCTCGTTTAGATAGAATTGCAGCGCGTCCCAGCGCTTCGCGTCATCGCCGGTTAGGCCGGGTTGATGATTGGGGCGATACAACAGCATGCCGTCGCTGAACAGGGTGCTGTCGGCGACTAGTTGTGCGGCTATCGCGTCGAACAGCGTCTCCGGGATGAAGCTGCCCATGCTCTTGCGTAGCTGCGTCGCCGCCGGCCCGAGGCGGTCGGGATAGCGCGTATGGAAATTATCTAGCGTCTCTAGAAGCTCGTCCCGCCGGGCGGCCCAAGCGTTGGCGGAGATTGCCAGCGCACCCGGCGGCGCCCCGGCGGCCATGGCGGACGCCGCCGCCAGCGCGGCGTCTATCTCGTTCTGCGTGAGGTTTCGTGCGGCGGCGAAGTCTGCCACCCGCAGGCCCGTGGGGGACCGCGCCAGCGCGGCGGTCAGCGCCGCCTTTGCGTCCGGCGTGTCGAGCGCGGCTAGCAGGTCGAGCCGCTCGGGTTTGGCGCGCCCGCGACGCGGCGGGGGCAGATCTACCACGTGACCGCCGCCCAGTGTGATCTGCGCCGACTGGTCGCGGATTACGAAGCGGTCGCCGATGCAGGCGCCGAGGGGCGCGTCGAGCACCAGTTGCGCTAGCACTTCACTCCCCGGGGCCGCATTGTCGGCGCCTAGAATTACGACGCGCCCGGTGACGTTGCTGGCGCCGAGATGGACATGGACCGGCGTCCAGTGGCGCAGTGGCCGCTTAGTGCCGGCGACCACCCTTAGGCGCACATCCATCTTGCGATAGAGGGTAAGAGCGGGATCGGCCACCAGCCAGTCGCCGCGCGCGATATCGTCCTTGTTCAGACCGGCTAGGTTCAGGGCCAGCCGGTCGCCGGCCTGCCCGGTCGCGCTGTCTTCGTTGTTGACGTGGATGCCGCGGACCCGGGCCTGAGCGTCATGACCGGCGATCCAGAGCCGGTCCTCGCGGCTGACGGTTCCGGCGAAGCCGGTGCCGGTAACGACCAGGCCCGCACCGGCGATGGTGAAGACCCGGTCGACGGCAAGCCGGAAATGTCCGGTGGCGGAATGCGCCTGAGCCTCGGTTGCCATCGCGGCGACCCGCTGTTGCAGATCGGCGATCCCGTCGCCGGTCACTGCCGACACGGGAAAGACTGGAGCGTCGGCTAGGGAAGTTCGCCCAATCAGCAACTTGATCTCCGCCTGTACCTCGGCCACGCGCGCCGGGTCGACCCGGTCGATCTTGGTCAGCGCGACTATCCCGCGGGGCACGCCGAGAATATCGAGGATTGCAAGATGCTCGAGGGTCTGGGGCATCGGTCCGTCATCGGCCGCGACCACCAGCAACGCGCAATCGATGCCGGTCACGCCAGCGAGCATGTTGTGCACGAGTCGTTCATGTCCGGGCACGTCGATAAACCCCAGCCGCGTAGCGTTCTCGAGATTGGTGTAGGCGAAGCCGAGGTCGAGCGTCATTCCGCGCTTCTTCTCCTCGGGCAACCGGTCCGCGTTGGTGCCGGTGAGTGATTTCACCAGCAGCGTCTTGCCGTGGTCGATGTGGCCTGCGGTGGCGATGATCATGGCGTGGTTAACTGATCGATTTGGGCGCGGAAGTCGTCAACATCGTCGAGGCATCGCAGGTCGAGCCACAGCGCATCGTCATGGATGCGCCCTATGACCGGCACCGGCAGGCCACGCAGCTGTACAGCGAGCCGTTTCAGCCTGGCACCCTTTCCGCGTGCGGCTAGCGGGCGCAGGACTAGCGCCGCGCTGTTTAGGGTCTCGACTGGTAGGGCACCCGAGCCGATCTGACCGCTGCAATCCTCGACCGCGACCGCGAATTTTTCGCTGAGAGCCGCGGCCATGGTCGTGCAAAGTTCCTCGGCGAGCGTTCGAATGTCGGCCGGCGTCCGCGACAGCAGGCGCAGTGCGGGTAGACGTTCGGCCAAGCGATCGGGGTCGCGGTAGAGGGTTAGGGTAGACGCCAGCGCCGCAAGGGTTGCCTTGTCGCAGCGCAGGGCCCGCTTTATCGGGTTTTTCTTGAGCCGAGCGATCAGGTCGGCGCGACCGACGATTAGGCCTGCTTGGGGGCCGCCCAGCAGCTTGTCGCCGGAAAAGGAGACTAGGTCGGCACCCGCCGCGAGGGTCTGACGCGGGGTCGGCTCGTGCGGTAGGCCCCAGCGTTCGAGATCGACCAACGCGCCGGCTCCCAGATCGACGACAAAGGGAATGTTCGCACCATGGGCGATGGATGCGAGTTCGGCCTCCGGCACGTCGGTGGTGAAGCCCTGGACTATGTAGTTCGAAGTGTGGACCTTCATCACCAGCGCTGTCCTGTCGCCGATGGCTTCGATGAAATCCTTGTGGTGGGTCCGGTTGGTCGTGCCGACCTCGATTAGCTTCGCACCGGCCCGTGCCATGATGTCGGGAATGCGGAATGCGCCGCCGATCTCGACCAGCTCGCCGCGCGAGACCGGCACCTCCTTGCGCAGCGCCAGCGCATTCAGGAGTAGCAGCACGGCGCCGGCATTGTTATTGACGACGGTTGCTGCCTCGGCACCGGTGAGTTCGCGCAGCAGTTCCTCTACATGTGTGTCACGGTCGCCCCGCTTGCCGGTCTCGAGGTCGAACTCCAAGTTGCTCGCACCGCGGGCGGCCTCGGCCATGGCCGCGATCGCGTCTTCGGCGAGTGGTGCGCGGCCAAGATTGGTATGCAGCACGGTACCGGTCAGGTTGAAGACCCGGCGCAGGCCTGGTACGTCCGCCCGTTCGAGGTGGGCACCCGCGGTTTGCACGAAGGCGTCTTCCGAAAGGTCGATCGCGTCTCCGGCTGCGATGGCCGCGCGGGCTCTGTCGAGGGCCCGACGCAACGCCGCGGTTGTAGCGGCACGCCCGTGGGATTCGACGAGCGAAATCGCCGACGCTGCTTGCAGCAGGCGGTCGAGTGACGGAATCTTTGAGAAATCGGGTTCGTGGTCGGGCATGGGGCGTGATTGTTCCGTTCGCGGCGCCTTCAATCAAGGCTGATATAGTCCGTGTGCCGACCAACACCTGTGATGATCCGCCATCTCCACTGTCCATACCAAGCATAGTCATAAGCCCAATTTTTCGGGCTGCCTGCCGGCTACGCTGCGGCGCGGCCGGCAGGCGCTGAAGATTCTTGGAGACTGCCCCATGGGCCGTCCGCTCGTCTGCGGCGAAGCGGGCGGAAACATCGTGCCGAAACTTGAACCTGCCGATAACGGGATCGTGATCGAGAAGCCCGGCAACGGATCTTTCTATAAAACCGGATCGCAGGAAGAATGGGATGGGTGCGCCCCGACTGTTGATGACGGGTGTGACAACCGGGGTCTGTGTCCAGACCGCCATCCGTAAAGCAAACGACCGCAGCTATGAATGCCTGCTTGTCGAGGGCGCCACCGAGAGCTAATAACCGGCCTTCAGGCAGGCGACCATCCAGATGGTGCGGTCCTCGGATGTGATGATCGGCTGGACGACAACATCGAACAACACCGCCCCCGACGGGTTATAGGTACGCATATGAATGATTTGGGAGGCATCGCCGCCGGGCTCGGCACGGTCGTCTGCGTCGTGGCGATGCTGATCGCCGGGCGGCTGGGCGCGACCACCGATGCGCTGACAATCTATGATCTCGCGGGCCTACGCATGGGGGTTGCATCTATCCTCGCGCTCCCGCTTCTAATCCGGTATTTCCCTTGGCGCGTCCGGCTGCGCGACCATGCGATCGTCGCCTTCTTCGGTGGCGCGCCCTTCATTCTGCTGCTGTTCGGCGGCATGACCTTCGCGCCCGTGGGCCATGCCTCGGTCGTCATGTATGGCGCGCTACCCGTCGTAGCAGCGCTAGTCGCTTGGGCCTGGGTAAGCGACCGGCCCGGACGTGGGCAATGGGCAGGGATTTCGCTGATCGTAGCCGGCGTTGCAGCAGTGGGCTGGGACGCCTTAACTGCTGGAGATGGCGCGGACGGTCAGTGGCGCGGCCATCTGCTGTTCCTCGGGGCGGCTCTATGGGTCGCCATCTGGTACGGCGGCATGCGGGCCGCCCGGCTCGGCGTTATGCAGTCGCTCGCCGCGCTCCTGATTGGCAACATGCTCGTCTATGTGCCGATCTGGCTGCTGTTCCTGCCCTCGACGCTGCTCACCGCGCCGTTCGCTGACATCGTGCTGCAGTCCGTGGTCCACGGCGTGTTCGGCGCTTTCCTGTGCATCTTCGGCCACGCTTATGCGGTCAAGACCATCGGTCCGATCCGCCAGGCCGCCGTGGGCTCCTTGGTGCCGCCGCTGGCGCTGGTAGTGGCGATCCCCTTCCTGGGCGAGATTCCCACGCTCGTGAACGTCGCCGGCGCGTTGGTGGTGACCGTCGGCATCATCGCGACGGTCTTCCTGCAACCGAGCAAGGCGGCGGACAGTGCACCTTCATGAGGTTGCTGCACCCGGCCGGCATGCTAGAAAAGGGCCATGTTGAAACTTTCCGTTCTCGACCAGTCCCCCGTGCGCGCCGGTGGCGATGCCCGCACGGCGCTCGCGGAAACCATTGCACTGGCTCAAGCGACCGAGCGGCTTGGCTACAACCGTTACTGGCTGGCTGAACATCACGGGACGGCCGGGTTTGCCGGTTCCTCGCCCGAGATCATGGTCACCCGGGTCGCAGCCGCGACGCAGCATATTCGGGTTGGGTCGGGTGGGGTGATGCTCAGCCATTACTCGCCGCTCAAGGTGGCGGAGAACTTCAAGTTGCTGGAAAATCTCTATCCGGGACGCATCGATCTCGGGATCGGCCGGGCGCCCGGCAGCGACGGGCTGACCGCCGCGGCGCTAGCCTATGGCAGCGAGGTCGGAATCGAGTACTTCCCGACCAAGATCGCCGATATGGTCGCCTTCCTCGAAGACGAGATACCCGCGACCAAGCCTTTCCGGGACGTCCGCGCGACCCCGGCCGTTAGCCATTCGCCGGAGGTATGGCTGCTCGGCTCCAGTGACCAGAGCGCGGCCTATGCCGCCCATTTCGGTCTCGCCTATTCTTTTGCGCATTTCATCGCGCCGCAGGTGACGGGGCCGGTCCTCAGATATTATCGGGAGGAGTTCAAGCCGTCGGGCAAGGTGTCCGCGCCGCGCGCGAATGCCGGTGTCTTCGTGATCTGCGCCGATACACAGCAGGAGGCGGACTATCTGGCCGCCAGCCGGGACCTGTGGCGGCTCAAGCTCAATTACGGCCAGCATCTACCCTATCCGCATCCAGAAGAGGCGCTGGCCTACGATTACAATTCGCAGGAATTGCAGGTGGTGGATGCGAACAAGGCGAACCGCTTCGCCGGCACACCCGAGAGCCTGTACACCCAGCTCTCGGAATTTGCCAACGAACACGGCCTCGAGGAGTTGCTCGTCCTCACCATCACCCACGACTTTGACAAGCGGGTACGCTCCTATGAGCTGTTGGCAGAGGCCTTCGATATGGCCGGCCACGGGGCGGCGGCCAATTAGAGGTAGGGAGCGCGGACGGCCAAGCTACTGAAGACCCAACGCTCGCAGTGGGCCGACAGCTTGCCGCCAATTACCCAGCAATGAGGACGCGCGAATGATGTGGTGAGGCATCCGAGAACCCCGGATGGCGAGATATATGCGCCGGCCTAGTGGGCAGCGAGGGCCCCGCAGGCTATTTGTGGAAAATCTACAAATTCCGCCGATCCAGTTCGGCGTGGGAGAATATCATTTGTGACGCTTGCGCGTTTGTCGGTTCTACGGGGCGTCGCTATATTCTTGTTCCTACATTCGCGATAAAGGGTAAAGTTATGGCGCAGGAAGATCTTGCGGTATTCGATAATTCCAACTTTGACACAGAAGTCCTGGCGCGCGACGGGCTAACGGTGGTGGATTTCTGGTCTAAGACATGCGTGCCATGCAAGCAGCTTAAGAAGATCCTCGGACAGGTGAACGGGGAACTGCCCGATAGTGTGGTGATAGGCACTGTTGACGGTGACGAGAATCTCGACCTCCTGTCGCGCTATGGCGTGCGCGGCTTCCCGACCCTGATGTTCTTCAGGGACGGCGAGGTCGTCGAGACCCGCACTGGCGTCGACCGCCGTCAGGTCCTGAAGAAGGTGATCGAAGGACACGCATGATTTTTGCTAAGGTGGTTCAGCACCAAACGATTAAGAGAGCGATATGCCGAATATTACCTTGCTTGATATCGAAGAGCTGAAGAAGACCAAGCTCAAGCCGTATATCGAGAAATCCCTTGAACTGCGCGCGCCGGACCCCGGCTTCCATGCCGTCATGGGGCACAATGTCAACCTTGCCGAGAAGGTCTATCTGTTCTGGACGAGTGTATTCAACGCTGGGGCGCTCGACCACAAGCTCAAGGAAGTCATCCGGGTGATGCTGTCGCGCATGGCCCATTGTAGTTATTGAGGCAATGTTCGTTCTGCTTCGGCGAAGCGGGAAGGACTTGACGAGAAACTACTCGACGACGGCATCAACAACCATGCCGGCAGCGACGTCTTCACCGAGAAAGAGAAGGCGATTATGCGCTATGTGGAGAAGGTCTCCACGGATTCGGACTCTTTCGGTGACGAAGACTGGAGCGATCTGCGCGCCCATCTTAGCGAAGCTGAAATCGCAGAACTGGGGATGTTCCTTGTTGGCAATCTCGGCTTTCACACCTTCTTCGGATCGCTGAAATTCTATCCGATGTTTGCGCCGGACGGTCGTTTGGTGAGTCAGGAGGAATCGGCGGCGATTTACGGCGACAGGCCGGAATCCCTTCAGGATGAGGCGGCAGAATAATGTCCCGGCTCGCACCACTAGAACTCGACCATATAGAGGATCCCGCGCTCCGTGATCTCACGGCGCAGTGCGTCGACCTGGGCGTGCCGGATGAGCTGTTCCCGCGCATCATCGCGCGAGTCCCAGCCCAGGCGAGGAATCTTCTGGGCGTGATGCTCGAGCTGCACACTAATGGTACTGTCGATCACCAGCTCAAGGAGATCATTCGCATCCAGCTCGCGCGCTTCGTCGACGACCCGTATTTCTCGGCCCTGCGCTCGAAGCGGGCGATAGCCGAGGGCTTGACCGAGGAACGGATCGACGCCGGCTGCGGAGATTATGAGGATTCGGAGCTGTTTACCGAGGCTGAGCGTATGGCGCTGCGCTTCGCAGACCAGCTTTTCCTCGATCCCGACAAAGTTGATAAGATTTTCTACGACCAGATGCGCGAATTCTGGACCGATGCGCAGATCATGGAGATCGGCACCTTCCTCGCGATCTATCACGGTGCGCATTTATTCATGAAAACTCTCGACGCACGGCCACTAGCCGCCGCTTGACGCCGAGCATAAACAGAAGTGTGAAAGGGCGGATCTCGGACCTGCCCCTTTTCTTTAATTGTCCACTTCTCCCGGCCCCTGCGTTCCGAGGACCACCATCCTCTTTCCCTAGGTGGCGGGAAGGGTTCATCTTGGTCCCCCTCTAGTCCGAAGGGGAGGAGAGGGTCTGGATGAGGTGGGCGACCTCGATCGCGGCCTAGTTCCGGTTCAGTGCGGCCCAGATCCGCGGCGGTGTCGCAGGCATGTCGAACTCCGTGATTCCCCGCACCGACAGGGCATCCACTATGGCGTTCATCCCGGCCGCCAGCGCGCCCGTGGTGCCGGCTTCGCCCGCGCCCTTAGCGCCCACCGGGTTTGTGGTGCAGAGCACTGAGTGAAAGCCGAGTTTCATGTCGGGCATGTCGTCGGCGCGCGGTATCATGTAGTCCATGAAGGAGCCGGCCAGAAGCTGGCCGTCCTTGTCATAGACGGCATGCTCGCCGAGGACTTGGCCCAGGCCTTGGGCGACGCCGCCATGTACTTGGCCGTGGACGATCATCGGGTTGATGACCGTGCCGCAATCATCGACGGCGATATAGTTTAGCACGTCGATGACACCGGTCTCGGGTTCGATCTCCACCTCGCAGATATGGCAGCCGTTGGGGTAGGTCTGTTCCGGCGAGTCGAAATCCTCTTCCGATGCCAGGCTATCCGGGATGCCCTCGGGTAGGTTGCCCAAGGACCGAGCCTGCTCTTCAAGCGCGAATATGTCGATCGAACGGTCGGTCCCGGCGACGCTGAAGGTGCCATCCGCATACTCGAGGTCCGCCTCCGCGGCCTCTAGAACATGGCCAGCGAGTTTGCGGCCCTTGTCGATCATGGCGTCGGTCGTCAGCGAAATCGCGCCGCTAGCCAGCGCCATCGAGCGCGAGGCGACCGAGGCGAAGCCGGTGCCCGGGGTCTCGAAACTGTCGCCCTCTATGATGCGCACCTTCTCGTAGGGGACCTGCAACAGTTCGGATACGACCTGCGCAAAGCTGGTGACATGCCCTTGGCCGTTGGACTGGACTGCCAGCCGGGCCTCGACGGTGCCGTCTTCGCCGATAGCGAGCTTGGCGCCCTCTTGCAACATGCCCCCCGCGGTCTCTACGAAACAGGACATGCCGATGCCGCGCAGCTTGCCGTTGGCCGCACTCGCCGCGCGGCGTTCTTCGAAGGAATCCCACTCGGCCAGCGCAAGGGCCTTGTCCATCTCGGCCTCGAATTCGCCGGAATCGTAGACCTGAGCGAGCGAGGTCGTATAGGGCATTTGGTCGGGCTTGATAAAGTTCCGCCGGCGCAGCTCCACCCGATCGATGCCGAGCTGGCGCGCGGCATGGTCCATCATTCTCTCGAGCATGTAGGCCGCCTCGGGCCGTCCGGCGCCGCGATAGGGGCCGATGGGGATGTTGTTGGTCATCAGGCACTTCACCTGAAACTCCAGCGCTGGGTTGTCGTAGCAGCCGGTCAGACAGTTGCAGACGTTGCCGGTCGCTGCAGCCGGTCCGTGGGACGAGAGATATCCGCCCATCGCCGCAATCATGTCGACCCGGAAGCCCTTTATTTTTCCGTCTTCGTCGAAGGCCATGGTGCCTTGCATGACCCCGTCGCGGGCCTGATTATCGGCTAGGAAGGCCTCGGACCGCGTGCCCTGCCACTTCACGGGTTTGCCGCAGGCCTTCGCGGCGAATAGGATCGCCACATATTCCGGATAGGCTTGGGTCTTCATGCCGAAGCCGCCGCCTACATCGTTGGTCATGACGTGCATCTGTTCATGGGGCACGTCGAAGATCACGTCGGCGAGCATGTTCCGCATGGCGTTCACGCCTTGGGACCCCGTGATCAGGTCGTAGCGCCCAGCACCGTCATTCGCGGTCGGGTCGAAGCGCGCCGCCGCGCTACGCGGTTCCATCGCGGCCACGGCGAGCCGGTTGGTCGTCAGGGTCAGCTCCACCACATGGGCGGCACCCTCGATCGCTGCCTTCGTTTTCGCCTCGTCGCCGACCTGGAAGTCGAGGCAAACGTTGCCGGGAATATTTTCATGTAGCTGCGGTGCGCCGGGTTTGGCTGCTTCACGCACATCGGTCAGGGCGGGCAGGGTGTCCACGTCCAGGTCAATCAGGTCGACCGCGTCCTGAGCACGCGCCGTACTGTCAGCGATCACGATCGCGATGATCTCGCCCACATGGTAGATCTTGTCGACCGCAACCGCCGGGCGCTGGGTGCGCAGTATCTCGGATCCGTCCCGGTTCTTGAATGGCGTTACGTTGGGGATAGCCCTAATGCCCGCGTCGCGCAGATCCTGCCCGATGTAGACCGCGATCACACCCGGCGCGCTCTCCGCCGCCGACGTGTCGACCGAATTGATCACCCCATGGCCGATAGGCGCGCGCAGGAAGGCTGCGAAGACCTGAGCCTCGAAGCCGGTGTCGTCGGCATAGGCGCCGCCACCAGTGAGTAAGCGCGAATCCTCGCGCCGCGTGACATGTTGCGAAATTCCGAACTGACCGGATGCCATCTTGCTCTGCTCCCTGAGAAGTTTTTAGACGAAGGAGCCGGAATGGAATTGGACGAGTTTAATTTTCGCCAGGGAATCCATTTCGGGCTCCTGTCGCTTGCCGACTCTAACTCCAGTTTCCGGGCGATGTCGCGCGCGCAAAATCCTTCGTGTCGATCTTGAGCAACGCCGCCGAGTTTAGGCCGCAAATGCGCTCTTTGTCGGACTGGTTGAAGGAATCGATACCGACGACGTGCTCAGTCGGGTCCATCTCCGTCATGTCGTAGGGGTAGTCTGTGCCAAGAACGATGCGGTCTGACCCGTACTTTTTGACAAGGAACTCAAGCTGGTCGTTCGCGAAAACGATCGTGTCGAACCACATGTTTTTCAAGTAGCTGGTGGGCGGCTGATCGATGTGCAGGCAACAGTCCTCGCGCTGCCCCCACGCATGGTCCATCCGCGCCGCGTATGCCGCGACAAATCCGCCGCCATGAACGGTCACCAGTTTCAAGTTGGGATGACGCGCTAGCACGCCGTCGAAGATCAGATGGTGGACGGCCACTGTCGTATCGAGCGGATTGCCGACGATGTTCGACATGTAGTGCGAGACCAGGCGGTCGCTGGCATATGAGGTCGGATGAATCAGGACCGGAACATCCAGTTCCTCGCAGCGGCTCCAGAGTGGTTCGAAACGTTCGGCCGAAAGTTCGTCCTTGTTTACCTTGGCGCCGACCTCGATGCCCTTCATGCCGAGTTCGCCGACCGCACGGTTGAGTTCCTTTAGCGCCAGATCGGTATCCTGCATGGGCAAAGTCGCCAAGCCAACGAGACGGTCCGGCGCTTCGTCGACGGCACGGGCGATATTGTTGTTGACCTTCTCGGCTGTCTCCTGGCCCAGCGCCGGCGGCGTGCCATAGTGGAATTGCGGCGGCGCCGTCGAGATCGCCATCACGTCGATGCACATCTGGTCCATGTCGGCGAGCCGCTTCTCGACCCCCACAAGCTCTTTGTACCGGTCTTCGTGCTGCTTGATGTTGACAGCGCGCGTCAGCTCGGATGCGTACTTGACCGGGTCCTCGTTGATTGCCGGTGCGTGTTTGTAGGCTTCCTCATCGACTCCCTCAGTCATGATGTGTCCGTGGATATCAACGATCAGCGAATCGGGGCGCTTGTAGGTCTCTGGGTGCGACCTTCCTGCGGTCGATTGATACGGTCGGATGTTGGCGGCATTGCTTGGCATGAGAGGTTCACCAAAAAGAGTTGTTAGTTTGAGGTTTTTGTTTCGCAGACCCGCCCATCACCGTCAACGCCGTCGAACTTCTCGCAATGGCGCCTGTTTGATGTCCGCGCCGCCTGCGCTAGAACACGGGACAAGAATCACGCACGTTTTTCAGGGAAACCACGATGCTTTTCACCTGTTCCAACTCGGCCCATAAGCACGCCCATGCGCCGGCGGCTGATCATGGCCAGACAGTCACCGATGGAAAAAAACACTTCACCGTCGACATCCATTGCCATGTGCATGTGTCTGAGGCTGACGCGATGTTGGCGGATTTTAAATCTGCCGACCAGTCGAGCTACAGCATCGACAACAACGCGGCGTCCGCGGCGATCAATCGCCAGCAACATCTGAATATCCTCGATAAGCTAACAGACCCGGCAGTCCGAATTGCCGACATGGACGCCTGCGGCATCGACGTGCAGGCCATCTCGCCCGCACCTGCGCACTATCACTATGCGTACGAGGCGGGTTTCGCACGGGACACGGCCCATGTGGTCAATGACCGGATTGCTGAGATATGCGCCCAGCATCCCGACCGCTTTGTTGGCATGTGTACGGTGCCGCTGCAGGACGCCGATATTGCGGTCGCCGAGCTCGACCGCTGCGTCAACAACCTTGGTATGCGCGGCGTTGAGATCTCAACCAACGTAAACGGTCAGGACCTGACGCGTGCGGGGCTTGAGAAGTTCTTCGCCCGGGTAGAGGAGCTGGGGGTTGTGATCTTCATGCATCCCATCGGCACCTCCTACAAGGAGCGCATGGCTGACCACTATTTCCGAAATACGATCGGTCATCCGCTGGAATCTGCGCTGGCGGTCGGCCACCTAGTGTTCGATGGCTATCTCGAGACCTATCCCGGACTGAAGATCTGCATTGCCCATGGCGGCGGTTATGTGCCGGCCTATTCGGGGCGCTTTGACCATCCGTATCACTTGCGCGACGACTGCCGTGCCATGATCTCGAAGCCGCCGTCCGAGTATGTTAAGAAGCTCTACTTCGACACGGTCGTATTCACCGAGCACCAGCTCCGCTATCTGATCGAGACCTGGGGCGCGGATCACATAATCATGGGCACCGACTATCCCTACGACATGGCCGAGACCGACCCGGTGGGCCATGTGGATTCGGTGAGGGGCCTGTCCGACGGTGACAAGGCGCTGGTGATGGGTGCGAACGCCGCGGCGTTGCTCGGCTTGGAGGTCCCGTCCGCCAACTAGCCATCATCGTCATGCCCGCGCAGGCGGGCATCCGTGATCACCGGCGCTTACGCTTAGAGTGCCACCATTTATGGGCTCCCGCCTTCTCGGCAGTGACGAAATGTGCACTGTTGCCCTTCGGCGCTCCAAGTGGTCTCATCCTGAGTGGATAGAAGCATGAACCCGTCGCTCGCGCCCGTCAGCCCTCTAGTCGGGCGGCGCCTCGTTCTCCCAGCGCTCCTCGAAGTGCGGGTAGACACGGCTCATGTATTCAGTGTGGAACTGCCAGAACGATTCGGGCGCGTACTTCGGCGGGTTGTCGGAGCCTTGGCAGCTGGGCAGGCATGTGCCGATCGCGTTCAGGTTCGGGCAGACGAAGAAGGCCAGCGAGTAGCGGTCGTTCTCGGTCGGCGGGATCACCCGGTGGGGGGTCGCGCGCACAACCCCGTTTGACCAGCGCTCCAGATACTGGCCGAAATTGACGACGATGCTTCCTTCGGGAATCTCGGGGTCAATCCAAGTCCCGTCTGTGTCCATCACCTGCAGCCCGGGCTCTGTGGCCGCGGGCAGGAAAGTGTTAAAGCTCGTGTCAGAGTGAGCGCCGTGGCCGGTCTCGTCGGTCGCGAGGCCGGGCTTGACCGGATAGTGGATCATCCGGGTGTAGAAATGTGCCCGGTCGAAATAGGGTGCGAAGAAATCATCAGGTAGACCGAGCGCCCGTGACCAGACCGGCAGTAACGACGTGGCCAGCCGTCCCATGTGGTCCAGATACTCCATCGCTGTGGAGGGTAGGTCCGGAACGCCGTCGGGCCAGCGGTTGCGGCCGAACATGCGCTTACGGGCGACGACATTCGGGTCGTCGTCGGCATAGTCGACGCCGAAGTTGAAGGATTCGTAGAAGTCGTTCTGGGGCCGCTCGTAGTAGCGGGACTCGCGCACCACCGTCATGCGGAGCGGCTGGTAGCCACGCTCATGCGGGTCGATCTCGAGCGCCAGCTTCTCGTCGAGCGCGAGCGCGAAAAAGTCGTGCGCCCGGACGAACATGTCGGCCGTCAGCGCGTCGGGGACGTTGTGGTTGACCAGGCACATGAAGCCCAGCCCCGCGGCGACCTCGCGAAGCTGCTCCGCTAGCGCGTCGATCCCGACCGTATCGCCGGCGTGCAGCGGGCCTAGGTCGAGCACCGGCAGGGGCTGGCGGGGAATGTCACGAACCTGACGCGTGTATGTAGGATCAAAATCGCTTTCAGCCGTCGCCATATCGGACCCCTTCTGACCCAATTCGCGCTAGAGACGTTCTGATGAGCCTACAGGAACGGCTGGATGGTAAACAACGCCTCGGCATGGAGGTTCTTACTTGATGATAATCTTGGGTCTCATCAGGCTGGTGGGCCGGATGATCCCGGCGCTGATGGCCAAGTACAGGATCGTGACGGCGATCAGCAGATGGTTGATTTCGCCAAGACCTTTCGACTGTATCGTTGTCATGGGGCCTGATTCCTCGCCGTGCCCTTCACCGTATCGATCGCTAGTGTGCATTCTCTAATGTTCAACCGGGCAGGCACTTTTATAGGTTCTCCGGCATCGCGATGCCTAGCTTGTCCGCCTCGGCCTTGAGGCGATCCCAGGTGCCTGGTGGTAGGGGGATGCCGTTTTTCGTGCGGTCTGCCAGGATCGCGTCGCCACGTTCGCCGGGCGCATAGATCACGTCGACGCCGTCCGCCTTAGGGAGCGCCTTCAGGCCCTTAGCGAGCTGGTCGATCTCCGACCGGTAGGTGTTGAGGTCGGTGAAGGCCGAGATGTCGATTGCGGCGGCGAGCCCGTTCTGGCGGTAGCCGGTTGGGTTTGCACCGGGCCGTATGTTCGGCTCGACCAGTGGGTTGTTGGCGAATAGACTCACCATGCACTCGATCATCATCGACAGACCCGAGCCCTTCGCGCCGCCTAGCGGCATAAGGGTTGCAACGGCGTTCGCGTCGTTCGTGTTGTGGCCGTCGGCATCGATTCCCCAGCCGTCGGGGATGGGGATGCCGATGTCCTGGGCCGCGAGGATCTTGCCCATCGAGACCGTCGCGGTGGACATGTCGAGGACCAGCGGCGGGTGTTCGCCGCCGGGGACGGCGATCGCCAGCGGGTTGGTCGAGGCGCCCGCGACCTTCGAGCCGTGATAGGCCATCATCGGTCGCGAGGCGGTGATCACTATGCCCGCGAAGCCCGCGCGCGCGGCCTGCAGAGCGTAGTAGCCGATGGCGCCACCATGGGTGATGTTGCGCACGATGCACCACCCGACATGGCATTCCCGGGCCCGGTCGATGGCCTCGTCCATCGCCCGGGTCATGGCGACGGGCCCCGGGGCCCAGTCGGAATCGAGGATCGCGATGGCACCCGCGCGTTTCTCGAGCTTCATGTTCGGTTTGGCGTGGATGTTGCCGTTCTTCATGTAGGCGAGGTAGCGCGGTACCCGCAGCACGCCATGGGAATCCATGCCCCGCAGGTTTGCCCAGACCAAGATATCGGCCCAAGTCCCGGCGTGCTCCTCCGACACGTCGGCGGAGCGCAGTAGGGCCTTGGTGAAGTCTTTGAGCGTGTCGGCGGAGACAATGCGGTCGTCGTTGCTCATGTGTCCTCTTGTGACAGGTAGGCGCTGGTGCCGGTCGTCGCGCCGTCACGCAGCGGCCAGCGGTCGTCCGCGACGTCGCGGTGGAAGTTCTCGATCGCGGCGTTGAACGCCCCCGGGTCCTCGAGATTGATCAGGTGCCCGGTCTTAGGGAACATCAAAAGCCCGGCTGACGGCATCGTACGCTTGAGGAAAATGTTGGTGTCGATGCACGGCTCGTCCTCGTCGCCGATCATCAGCAACACCGGCGTCGTGACTGCGCCCAGCGCGTCAGCAAAATCGTAGAGTGAGGGCCGGCCAGCCTGCACCCGGCGCAGCGTGTAGGCTGAGCCCATCGGGGAATGTTCCGCAAAATGATCGGCGAATTCCCGCCACGCGTCAGGGTTCTTCAGTTTGAGCTGGATGCGGGTCGCGCTCGACGCGAAGCCTGGCAGGTCAAGGGAATTTTCCGCGATGATGTGGTCGGCGAGCGCACGTGTCTCGGCTAGGAATCCGTTCCGGGTCTCCGGGAACGAGCCTGAGCCGCCGCTAGCGGCGACGGCGCTGATCACACGGTCCGGATAGGCCATCACGAAGCGCAGGCATGTGTAGGCTCCCATGCTCAGCCCGACCAAGTGCGCTTGGTCGATTTTAAGCGCATCCAGCAACCCCAATAGGTCGGCCGTAGCGATGTCCTGGCCGAAGGCGTCCTCGTCGTATGGCACATCCGAGGGCGGGTAGCCGCGCGCGCTGTAGGTGACGCATCGGAACCGGTTCTTGAAGTGATCCACCTGACCGTGCCACGACCGGTGGTCGCCGCCGAACTCGTGCACAAACACGAGCGCCGGCGCGTCGCCGGGGCCCTCCGTCTCGACCCAGAGCCGGACGCCGTTGATGTCGAGAAGTGCCATGGCCTGCCTAGAGTTCCGCGCGGACCAGCGCCGCACCGGCGCTGAGCGCCTTGAGTTTGCTCTGGGATACCGAACGGGGCAGGGGCACCATCCCGCAGTTGGTGCAGGGGAAGATGCGCTCGGGCGTGGCGAATTCCATGGCGCTACGGATCACGGCGGCGACCTTCTCGTGGCTCTCGGCCGTGGGCGTCGTCACGTCGATTGCACCTACCAGCACGTCCTTCTTGCCGTCGAGCAGCTTGATGACCTCCATGGGCACCCGCGAGCCAGCAAACTCGAGCGAGACTTGGTCGATGTCGCTCTCCGCCAGCGCCGGCAGGATCTCCGCATACTGCTCCCAAACGGCGCCCAGCGTCGCCTTCCACTGCAGGTTTGCCTCGATCCCGTAGCCGTAGCAGATATGCACCGCCGTCGTGCAGTCGAGGTTCTCGACCGCACGGTTGAGGGCTTCCATGCCCCAGGTTGGGACCGCGTCGAGATAGACGTTGAAGGCCGGCTCGTCGAACTGCAGCACATCGACACCTGCCGCGACCAGCTCCTTTGCCTCCTCGTTCAGGATCTCGGCGAAGGCCATCGCCATCTTCGGCCGGTCGCCGTAATGCTCGTCGGCCAGCGTGTCCACAATTGTCATCGGCCCCGGCATGGTGAACTTAAGCGCCCGGTCGGTCTGGGCCCTCGCGAAGCGCACCTCGTCGCCATGGATCGAGCCCATGCGCTTGAGCTCTGATCTCACGGTCGGGCAATCGGCGTCGTAACGGTCGTCCCGAATGCCGATCCGGGTCTTCTTCTCGAAGTCGATCCCCTCGATCTTTTCGAGGATGCCATGCACGAAGTGCTGGCGCGACTGTTCGCCGTCGGTGACGATGTCAATGCCCGCCTGTTCCTGGTCGCGGATCGCGAGCCGCACCGCGTCCTGCTTGGCCTCCTCCAGCTTCGCCGGGTCCTCGGCGGCCCAGGGTGCCCAAAGGGTCTCGGGTTGGGCCAGCCAGGACGGCTTGGGCAGGCTGCCGGTGATCGTGGTCTTGAGCATTGCGTTCGCCCCCGTCGGTCAATTATGAATCGCGCCGGGTTTCGCGGCGGCGCGTATTGTTCTGTTGCGGTATCATCACAGGACGCAACGCCCCCCGCAACACGGGGCAGCTATGGGCAACAGGACTGTTAGGAGAAAATGCATGTATGGCCAGGACACACCGAAGGGATGGCCCGAGGGCAAGGCGCTCGCCGTCTCTGTCAACATCATGTGTGAGGCGTGGACCGACGACGCCGCGCCGGGCATCGGTCCCATGGGCAACCCGCTCAAGGCCGGTACTCTCGACACCCAGTCCCGCTCCTGGGCGGAGTACGGCATGACCCACGGCGCCCCGCGGCTGCTCGATATCGTTGGCGAGCTGGGCGTTCCCTGCGGCACCTATGCCAGTGGCATCATCGCCGAGAAATGGCCCGAGCTGCTCCGCCGGATCGACGGTGACGGCCACTTTATAGGCGCTCACGCGTGGATGCAGAACGACCTGCCGATCTATCAGGAACGCGCGGAAGAGGAGGCCGATCTCAAAAAAGGCGCGGCGCTATTTGCCGACGTAGTCGGCAAGGCGCCCAAGGGCTTTGCTAGTCCGCGCGGCACGCCGAGCGCTAACACGGCCGAGCTCCTCGTCGAGAACGGCTTCGAATGGCACATCGATTATTTCAATGCCGATATGCCCTACAGGCTCGATACGCCCGCCGGTCCGCTCGCCGCGATTCCCTTCACCATGGAGATCAACGATCTGCCGCTCTATATGCGCTACGGCAACCCGCCCCAAGCCTACTCTGACGTGCTCAAGCGCATCGTCGAGAATTACCACACGATCGGCCGACCGCCAGCGGTGATCGACATCACGGCGCATGCCCATGTCTTCGGTCGGCCCTATGGCGCGATCGAATTCCGCGCGGCTATCGAGGCGGTGATGAATGTGGACTGGGTCTGGATGACGACCCATCAGGAGCTCGCCGCCGTGGTCCATGCGCGCTGACCCCATGAGACTTCGTGCCGTTCCGATCCTGACGCTGCCGGTCATGGGACTCGTCGTCGGCATACTTGCGGCGCCCGCGCAGGCTCAGGAGCGGCGCAACGTCTACACGATCGATCTCTCCGCTGTCGAATGCTTCGAGGTGATCGGCCGCGCGCCCGAGCATCGCGAGGTGATGCTGCGGCGGAGCGAGGTCGATCCGGGGCCAGCCCAGGCCTTTATCATCCGGATTCCCGATCGCGTCGTGGGCGATATCCGTGCCACCTACCCCGACATCGAGGAGAGTCCCCATCCGGGCTTCGAGCATTTCCAGTCCAGTGCAATCCACTTCGGCTTCGGCGGCGACAACCCGGGAGCGCAGACCCAGATTCTGCCGCGCGATCGCTTCGTGATGTTCACCATGCCCGAGGGCATCGTCGCTGCCCTCGCGAAGGAACGCTCGCGCTGCGGCGCGCGGATACGCTTCGACCGCAAGCCTTTCGAGGCGATGCACCGGCGGGTGCGCGATACGCTCCGCCAGATGCTTGACCAGGCGCCGCGCTAGCCCGCACGACTAAATGCAGCGCCCGCCGTCCACCTCTAGGCACACCCCGGTTACCAGCGCTGCCTCGTCCGATGCGAGATATAGCACTGCGCTCGCGACGTCCTCTGGCGTCGACAGCCGGCCCAGCGGCACGGACTGGCGAAACGCTTCGCGGTTTTCCGGCGTGTCCTCGCCCATGAAGGTCGCGAGCAGGGGCGTATCGCCGGCGACCGGGTTCACCGCGTTAACCCGGATCCTGTAATTGGCGAGCTCGATCGCCATCGACTTGGTGAGCGTCGTCACCGCCCCCTTGGTGGCGTTGTACCAGGTGAGTCCGGGGCGGGGGCGGACCGCGCCAGTCGAGGCGATGTTGACGATGACGCTGCTTTGGTCGTTCGCGCGCATCGCCGGGATCGCCGCGTTGGCGGTGTGGAATAGTCCCTTCACGTTCACCGCGAGAATCCGGTCGAGCTCTGCCTCCGTCACGTCGAGCATGGGCTTCCGGTGATGTGATACGCCGGCATTATTGACCAGAATGTCGAGGCCGCCGAACTCCGCGACCGCCCGGTCTACCATAGCCTGCACCGCGTCGGCTCGGGTCACGTCGGCGCCATCGAACAACGCTCGGCCACCAGCGGCGGTGATTTTGCCGACGACCCGATTGCCGTCCTCTGCATTCACGTCGCACACGATCACGGCCGCACCCTCGCGCGCGAGCTTTGCGGCGATGCCGGCGCCGAAGCCGGACCCGGCGCCGGTCACGATGGCGGTTTTGTTCTCGAGACGCATGCCCGTTCTCCCTAGTGTCACGCCCTTACTCTATAGAGACCGGGCGGGTGCGGATATTAGCGAAAAGTGCTAACAGCGTTCCGGGGGAAACATCGGGGCCGGAGCGGATGACCGACAGGCCGAGGATCTACGTGACCCGGCGCCATCTCGAGGCGACCGAGGTGCGGCTCGCCGCCGGCTACGACGCGGCGATCAACGAGGACGACCACATCATGTCAGCCGACGAGCTAGTCGCGGCGGCCGACGGTATGGACGCGCTCCTCATCTGCGTGACCGAGCCCATGGATTCGGCCCTCATCGAGCGATTGCCCGAAAGCGTAAAGGCGATCCTGACACTGTCCGTCGGCCTTGATCACATCGATACCGACGCGGCGAAGGCCCGCGGGATCGCGGTGCTGAACACGCCCGACGCCGTGACTGCGCCGACGACCGAAATCGGCATGCTTCTCCTGCTCGGCGCGGCGCGGCGCGCGGCCGAGGGAGCGGCGATGATTCGGGCCGGTGAGTGGACAAGCTGGTCGCCGCGCCAGATGATTGGCAAGGAAATCACGGGCTCCGCGCTCGGCATCTTCGGCATGGGCCGGATCGGCTCCACCGTCGCCGATCGAGCCCGTGCCTTCGACATGACCATCCGCTACCACAACCGATCGCGGATCTCCTTCGACGACGAGAAGAGCGCGAGCTACTACACCAGCATCGAGGCGCTCCTGCCCGTGAGCCCATTCTTTATGATCTGCGCGCCCGCGACGGCCGAGACCCGGGGCTTCCTCAACGCCGAACGGATTGCGCTTCTGCCCGATGAGGCTGTCGTCGTGAACATCGCGCGGGGTGAACTGGTCGATGACGAGGCGCTGGTCGCAGCACTGCGGTCTGGCAAGATTGCAGCGGCCGGGCTAGACGTGTTCAACGGTGAGCCGAACGATATCCACCCCGCCTATCTGGAACTGCCCAATGTCTTCATGACGCCGCATATCGGCAGTGGTGCAGAGCGCTCGCGCGCGGCCATGGGCGACATGCTACTCGACGGGCTCGACCTGCTGCTGGCCGGCGAGCCGGTCGCGAACCGCGTTGTTTGACGCCTTTGCCCGGTTGCCCGGCAATGTCCGTGGCGCGGTGTGGATGTTGGCCGCCTCGCTGTTCTTCGGTACCCACGGGGTCTGGGTTCGGTTCGCCGTGGGCGAGGGCTCGGACCCGCTGATTGTCTCGTTCTGGCGGTCCCTAGTCTTCTTTCTGCTGATCCTGCCTTGGATCGTGATGCACCGGCGCACCGCGCTCCGCTCGGCGCATCCGCTCGGCCAGCTCTTGCGCGCCGCCTTCTCGATGACGGGGCTGATCCTGCTGGTCATGGCCCAGGCCAACCTGCCCTTGGCGGAGGTCTCGGCGCTGACCTTCGCCGCGCCGCTGTTCGGTACCATGGGCGCCGTCCTGCTGCTCGGCGAGGTGGTGCGCGCGCGGCGTTGGATTGCGACCGCGGTGGGCTTCGCCGGGGTCTGGGTCGTGCTGCGGCCGGGCGTGAGCGACGTGAATATCCTGTTTGCCCTGCCGCTGATATCGGCCCTGTTCATCGCCGGGTCGAACCTGATGATACGCTACCTAGCCGCCGATGATGCGCCGACCACGACCGTCGCCTGGCTGGCGATCGCAGCGGTGCCTTTCACGCTAGTGCCGGCACTTTTCGTCTGGGCGTGGCCGACCCCCATGGCGCTCTTCTGGATGGCGATGCTCGGGACGGCGGGGCTCGGGGCGCATATCTGCTTGGTGCGTGCCTTCACGGTGGCCGAGGCCTCTGCTGTGTTGCCCTACGACTATTCGCGCCTGATTGTCACCTCGTCCTTCGGCTTCCTACTTTTCACCGAAGTGCCGACGGTCTGGACCTGGATTGGCGGTGCAATCATTGTCGGCGCCGTCGTCTATATCTCGCGCCAGGAGCGTCGCACGGTTTGAGGGAGCCGTCTGCCGGCAGCCCTCCCCCTTCTGCTGAGGAGGCGCGGAATCCGTCTCGAAGCATATTGCTGCCGTCTCTATCCGTAGTACTGGCCAGACGGCCCTCCTCAGGATAAGGCTTGCTGCGTCACCAAACCGGGTTACCTAGATCGGTATACGTTAGGCGGGCGGGTCGCAGACCCGCGTGCGTTCTGGTGTAGGGGCGGGTTTTCAACCCGCCCGCTTGTTTACGCTGCCGTCGGCCTGAGCATACCGCGCCGGCGCATGCGCCGGGTGATGACGGCGGCGGCGCCGTCGAGGATCGCGCCGGCGTCGATTCCGTGGGTGCGATAGAGGTCGGGCAGATCGCCCGACTGGCCGAAATTCTCGACCCCCAGTGCCGTGATGTCGTGGCGGGCGACGCCACCGAGCCAGGCGAGCGTCGCCGGGTGTCCGTCGAGTACCGTCACCAACCCGGCATCGGGTGCCAGCCGGCCCAGCAACCGCTCGATGTGCGACGGCGTGACGCTGGGGCCGTTCACGTGGGTGCGGGTGGCGGCCTGCCAGTTTCGGTAGAGCCGGTCGGCTGAGGTCACGGCAAGGAGCCCGGCACCCGGGATGTCCTCGAGCAGCGCTTCATGCGCGGCGATCGCCTCGGGGGCGATCACGCCGGTATAGGCGATGGCCAGCTCAGTGCTGGGCGCAGGCTCGCGGAGCCAGTAGGCACCCGCCAGCACGTCGTCGGCGATGGCCGCGAAGTCGCGCTTTGGCTGGTCGATCGCGAGTGTCGAGAGGCGCAGGTAGATCGATCCGCCATCATCGGCCTGCATATGTTCAAAACCCCAGCCCATGATGTGTGCAAGCTCGTCGGCATAGGCCGGCTCGAACGATGAAAGGCCGGGCTGGGACAGGCCTATCAGGGGTGAGTTGATCGACTGGTGGGCACCGCCCTCGGGTGCCAGCGTGATCCCCGACGGCGTGGCGACGGCCATGAACCGCGCGTCCTGGTAACAGGCATAGTTAAGGCTATCGAGCCCGCGCGCGATAAACGGGTCGTAAAGCGCGCCGATCGGCAACAGTCGAGCCCCGAAGAGCTTGTCCGACAGGCCGAGCGTTGCCAGCAGCAGGAACAAGTTGTTCTCGGCGATGCCCAGCTCGATATGCTGGCCGTTCGGTCCCGCGGACCATTTGAACGCCGAGGGTACCTTTTCCTCTCGGAACACGTCGGCGGTGTCCTCTTGATGGAACAGCCCGCGTTGGTTCACCCAGCCGGCCATGTTGGTGGTAACCGTGACGTCGGGGGTCGTGGTGATGATCCGGCTTGCGAGCTCGCTGTCGCCGCGGCCGAGATCGTTCAGAATCTGTCCGAAGGCCTCCTGAGTCGACATCCGGTCGCCTGCGGGCGCGGGCAGTGCTGCGACCTGAATCTGCGGGGCCGCGTTGCGGGCGGGCCGTTGGGCGAACGGTACGTCGGTGAGGAACGCCCTGAGTGCTTCCTTGGACAGGTCCAGCCCCTCTGCGAAATCCCATTCGTGGCCGTCGCGGATCGCGTGGCTCTCCTTGAATGACGTCATCTGTTCGATGTTCATAAGGCCAGAGTGGTTGTCTTTGTGCCCGGCCAGCGGCGTGTTGAATCCCTTGATCGTGTAGGCGACGAAGCATTGTGGCGTATCGTCGTCGCCGACGGCGGCAAAGGCCTCTAGAGTTGCCGCCATGTCGTGGCCGCCCAGGTTGGTCATCAGCCGGTGTAGCGCCGCATCATCATGGTCGTCGAGCAGCGCCTTGATCCCGGCGATGTCGCCGATATCCGCCGCGAGGTGTTCCCGCCAAGCCTCGCCGCCCTGAAAAGTCAGTGCCGAATAGAGCTGGTTCGAGCATTCGTCGATCCACTTCCGGAGTGCGTCGCCGCCGGGCCGCTGGAACGCTTCTTCCTGCAGCTTACCGTACTTGAGCTCGACCACGTTCCAGCCGACCGTTCCGAAGAAGTCCTTGATGCGCTGAAACAGGTAATCGTGCACCACCCCGTCGAGGCTCTGGCGATTGTAGTCGATCACCCACCAGAGGTTCCGCACGTCATGCTTCCACCCTTCGAGGAGTGCCTCGAACACATTGCCCTCGTCGAGCTCCGCGTCGCCCATGAGAGCGACCAGCCGGCCCTTCGGCTTACCTTCTGCCAGGCCGTGATGGTACACATAGTCGCGCACCATTGCGCCGAAGAGGGTCGCCCCGACGCCCAACCCGACCGAGCCGGTCGAGAAGTCCACGTCATCGGTGTCCTTGGTCCGTGACGGGTAGGACTGGGCGCCGCCCAGCGCGCGAAAGTTCTGGAGCTTCGTCAGGTCCTGGCGGCCAAGCAGATACTGGATCGCGTGGAATACCGGCGCAGCATGGGGCTTCACCGCCACCCGGTCTTCCGGTCGCAGGCTGTGCAGATAGAGCGCGGTCAGCAGCGTCGCGGCGGAAGCGCAGGAGGACTGGTGGCCGCCGACCTTTAGCCTGTCCCGGCTCTCGCGCACATGGTTGGCGTTGTGGATCATCCAAGTTGAGAGCCAGAGGATCTTCCGTTCAAGCGCCTCGAGCGTCGCGATGTCGACATTGGAGAGAATCGTTCGGGCGTCGGCTTTCGTGCGCAGCATCGGTCTGATCCAGTGTGGCGTTGCCCGGATCGTACCATTCCGACGCTCGACGCGCGTTGCGAAAATGGCGTTAATACGGTCTATTAGCGCAATTAATATAATAAATTGGGAATAAATGAGGTGCAATATGCCAATAATGAACCTCGACGCGATCGATCGTAATATCCTCGATTCGCTTCAGGACGATGCACGGATCGCCAACGCTGATCTGGCGCGCAAGGTGAACTTGTCCCCGTCGCCCTGTTTGCGCCGGGTGCGAAACCTCGAGAAAGATGGCTATATCCGTCGTTACACCGCGCTGCTCGATCCGGCGGCGCTGGGTCTGCCGGTCAGCGTCTTCGTGCAGGTGTCGCTCGAACGTCAGGTCGACAATGCGCTTGAGCAGTTCGAGCGCCGGATCGTGGAGCGGCCCGAGGTGATGGAGTGCTACTTGATGACCGGCGACAGCGACTATCTGCTGCGGGTGGTGGCGCCGGACCTCAACTCCTTCCAGCATTTCTTGCTGGAACATCTGACGAAGATTCCCGGCGTGGCGAGCATCAAATCGAGCTTCGCCCTGAAACAGGTCAGTTATCGCACGGCGCTGCCGCTCGGGCACATCGCCGATACGGGATCGTGATGCCTTGGACCCTACCGATCAGAGCCCGGTGGCGAAACGGGCCATGATCACGATGATGACGATTTGCATCGAGCCCTGGAACGCGACCACTCGCACATAGCGTCGCATCAGCCGGCCGATCCGCTCGCCGTTGGGGGCCGGTTTGCGCATCTCGAGATAGACCATCACGTTTGTCGGCAGGAGGACCAGCAGCCCTTGAACCGATAGGACGGCGGTGATCGCGAGCGCGGCAATCAGCCACCACACCTCCGGGAATGCGAGCTCGAGATATCCGGTCTCGACGGCCATGAACCAGCCGGCGGTCGGCGTGATGATGGCAACGGTCGGCAGTATGAACAGCAGTCGCGGCATGAGGCGCATGGTGATCGCCCGGCGCACTTGGAACTCCAGCCGGCGCAGGATCGGGCCGATCACGAAGCCGAGCAGCAGGTCAATCCCGGTCCATAGCAAGCTTGTGAAAACGTGTACGAAATTCAGCAACCACAGGTCGTTGACGATGATGGCCAAGACCATCACCGCGAGTGCGAGCCCGACCCAGATCAGGTTCCGCCAGTCGATCGCGGTCTGCGCGAGTTCGTCCTCGGAGAGTGCCATGGGTTCTGCTGACATCGTGCAACGTTAGTCGCGGGTGTTTGCGCCGGGCAAGCGGTGAAGATACACGTGGGAAAGGCTTGGCGGGGGATCGGTCGAAACCTAGAATCCCGTCTGGTGCGAGGAGGGATCGATGAAGGATACAGTTGGTGCGTTTGTGCCGGACGGGATGTTCCGGTTGGACGGTGCCTCGGAGGGACCGCTGGCGGGTACGACCTTCGCGGCCAAGGACATTATCGATGTCGCCGGGCGGACCACCAGCTGCGGCAATCCGGACTGGCTGCGCACACACGGTCCCGCTAAAGCCACCGCATCGGTGATCCTGCGCTGCTTGGATGCCGGTGCGTCACTCGTCGGCAAGACGGTGACCGAAGAGTTTGCTACCGGCCTCACGGGTGAGAATATTCATCACGGCACACCGTTGAACCTGAACGCGCCTGGCCGCGTGTCGGGTGGATCGTCATCCGGTTCCGCCGCTGCGGTCACGGCCGGTCTGGTGGATTTTGCCCTCGGCTCGGATACCGGCGGATCGGTGCGCTCACCGGCGAGCTTCTGCGGTATTTACGGGATTCGGCCGACTCACGATCGGGTGGCGACGGACGGCGTCATGTCCCTTTCGCGCAGCCTCGACGTCATCGGTTGGTTTGCAAATGATCCGGAACTCCTCTCCGCCGTGGGTGCCGTGCTGTTTCACGATCATGTTGTTGCGCCGTCACCAGGTCGATTTTTTGTCGCCGAGGACCTGATGGAATTGCTCGACGAACGCTGCCGGGGTGCGCTCATGGAGGCCATTGACAGCGTGGCAGCCCTGTTGGGGGAGCCCGAACCCTTGCGGGTCGCGGACGATGCGCCTATTGCGGGCCTCGATGCCTGGGCCCTGACTGCGCGCACGCTCTGGGGTCGCGAAGCATGGGCGGAACATGGCGCGTGGATGTTGTCCAAGCGCCCGAAGCTGGGAAGCGGGGTCGCGGCGCGTTTCGAGGCGCGCGCACGCGTGACAGCCGAGGAGGCGGAGGAGGCGCTGGTTCGGCGCGATCGCATTTCCGCCTACCTCGATGATCTGCTCGCCGACGGAAACGTTATCGCGCTGCCCGCCGCGCCGGGCACAGCCCCGCCGATCGGCGGCAGCGACGCGGACATCGATCCCTTCCGCGCGGCCAACGAGCCGATCGGAGCGCTGTCCGGTTTGGGGCAACTACCGGAAATTGTGCTGCCGCTGGCGGAGGTCGATGGGTTGCCACTCGGGCTGGGGCTTGCCGCCGCGCGTGGCAACGACGAGATGCTGCTGGATCTGGCGCTGGAGCTGCATTCGGCCGGGGTGGCGCCAACGTTACCGATACCGAAGTGATTGGCTCATGAGCGACCTGTACAGGACATTCGTGTCGGGCTTCTGCAGCCACATCGACGCTGTGGGGGTCGCTGGCGCCGAAGAGGGTCCGCTTAAGGGCCTGACCTTCGCCGTCAAGGACATCATCGATGTAGAGGGCATCGTCACCGGCGCGGGCAACCCGGACTGGTTTGCGAGCCACGATCCCGCCCCTCGGCATGCCTCCGCCGTGCAGCGGCTTCTCGATGCTGGTGCCGATCTCGTCGGAAAGACCATCACCGAGGAATTCGCCTATGGGCTGATTGGTGAGAACTTTCACTACGGCACGCCGGTGAATCCGCGCGCCAAGGGGTGCATCCCCGGCGGTTCATCGTCTGGCTCGGCGTCGGTGGTCGCCTGCGGACAGGCGGACTTCGCGCTCGGCACGGATACCGGAGGGTCCGTTCGGGTGCCGGCGTCCTTCTGCGGGCTCTACGGTATTCGGCCAAGCCACGGGCGCGTCCCGACCGAGGGCATCCTGCCGCTCGCGCCGAGCCTCGACACCTGTGGCTGGTTCGCCCGCGAGGCTCCGCTATTTCGCTGGATCGCGAAGGTCCTCATGGACTGGCAGGACACGCCCCCGCCGGGCCGCGTGCTGATCGCGGAAGACGCATTCGAGCTGGTCGCGGACGAGGTGCGTGACGCGCTCGCGCCGGCGCTCTCCAGGGTCGAGGCAATATACGGTGCGGCAAAACCGATCCGTCCGAGCGATCGTGCCGGCGTGGATGGCGGCTATCCAGCGTGGCAGCAGGTAATGCAGGTCACCCGCGGTTCCGAGGCGGCGGCGTCGCATTTGGCGTGGATGAGAGCGACCGATCCGGAGATGGGGCCACACTTCCGCGAACGCTTCGAAGCAGGTGACGACTACGGCCCGGCGGATGTTGCGGATGCGACGGCAAAGCGAGCGATGATTGAGGGGTTCCTCGCGGGTGCGTTGGGCGACGACGCGATCCTGCTTGTCCCCGCCGCCCCTTCGGCGGCGCCCCCGGCCGGTGCCGATGAGGCGGTCTATGACCGGTTACGGACGACGAACGAACTCTACAACTGCGCCGCCCCGCTGGCGCGGCTGCCCCAGGTTTCGTTGCCGCTGGGCGAAACGGCCGCCGGGTCCGTCGGCCTTGGTGTCATCGCCGGGCACGGGCGCGATGAGATGCTGCTCGACCTCGCGGCTGCCGTCGTCAGATAGCTGATCGCGCCGTTAACCAATGGGCGATTTAGTGATTGGGGCCAAACTCGCCTTGGTGATAGCTTCGGCCGCATGGGCGTCGGGCGGAATATAAAACGGCTTGAGCGGCGCGGATTTCTCGCTGCTCTGGACTCCGTTGCGGGGCTTTCGGCCGCGCCCGCATGGGTCGCGTTGCCCAGCGGCCCGCGTCTCTACGTCCACATCGCCCTCAAGGCCTGATCCGCGGCCATGGTTTTGGATACAGCGCACGCGGCTGACCCGACGGCGCGTACAAATTGGTTCGCAGTCTCGATGGTTGTCATGGCGTCGGTCATCGCGGCGTTCCAGATCGGCAAGGCACCCGCAGCCCTTCCGCTGATGCAGGCGGAGCTCGGGCTGAGCCTAAACGAAAGCGTCTGGATCATCTCCATCTTCAACTTGATGGGCATCGTGATCGGCATGTTTGCGGGCGCGCTGGGCGATCGGCTGGGTCATCGCAGGCTGATTCTCTCCGGCTTTGTCGCGATGGCTGCCGCGAGCTTTCTCGGCGCGGGCGCTGATGGCTTCGCGCAGCTACTGGCAAGCCGGGTGCTCGAGGGATTCGGATTCGTCGTCGTGGTGGCGGTGGCGCCGCCGCTTTTTCTTCGGTTCGCTCTGCCGCGCCATCAACGATTAATCCTGGGCGTCTACGGCGGCTACTGGCCGGCCGGCGTCGCTGTCATGATTCTCGTCACTCCCCTCATGCTCGACGCCGTCGGGTGGCGTGGGCTGTGGACCGTGAATGGCGTGCTGGTGATCGTGATGATGGCGCTCGTGGCGTTCGCCACCCGCGTGCGCGGGCGGGATACCGCGAACGTATCGCCGCCCCCGTTTGGCGAGGCGTTGCGGACGTTCACCCGTTCCGGGCCGCTCGTACTTGCGTTCACCTTCGCGACCTACTCCTCGATACACGTTTCGGTGGTAGCGCTGCTGCCGACCTTCTACGTCGAGGCGGAGTCTCTCGGTCTCGAGCGCGTAGCGCTGCTTACCGCCTTTGTCACCGCCGTGAACGTGGTGGGGAACATCCTCGGCGGGATCGCGATCCATCAAGGGGTGGCGCGTTGGAAGCTGGTGATTGGCACGTTCGTGCTTATCGCGCTAAGCGCGACGCTCATGTACGACGACGGGCTGACCTTCGCGGTGCGGCTCGCCGCGGCTATCTTTCTGTCCTTCATCGCAGGCGTGATTCCGGCCTGCTTGTTCGCAACGGCCGCTGTGGTCGCGCGGACAGCGGCGTTGGTCGGGGCGACGACAGGGCTGATGATGCAGGGTTCCCAGCTGGGACAGCTTGTCGGGCCGGTCGCTATGGCCAAGGCGGTGACTTGGACCGGCACCTGGGATGCCGCGCCGTTCACCTTGGTCGCTGCGGCAATTGGAGGCAGCATCCTGATGGTCTGGGTGGCGCGCATCGAGCACCGGAGCCGCTGAGCGCTAGGCGGGTTTCGCGTAGACCGACACATTCGACAGGAAGGCATTAGTTTGGTTCCGAATGATAAGCCCCGCGGGCGCGACCTGTCGCCGGGCGCCTCAGTACTCGCTATAGGACCAGCCGAACCTCACGGTCTGGCTCGTTGTAGGCGAACCGGTCGGGGGGCGAGAAATCGCTGGGCATGGTGCGAGGATAGCGCCATCGCGCGCACGCGGGTAAGTGCGGTGGCGTACCGCACCGCTTTACGTTGCCTTGCGCGCTGCTATAACGGGGCAGTCGCCGCGCGCGCGGCGGTGCCTCCCGAGAGATTGCATGGAATATCAGCTGGCATGAGCGCGTTTCGCACCCTCGACGATATCGACGTCACCGGAAAACGGGTCCTCCTGCGGGCCGACCTGAACGTGCCGATTAGCGGCGACGCCGTGAGCGATCGGACACGGCTGGAGCGCCTCGCGCCTACGATCCTCGAGCTCGCCGACAAGGGCGCACGGGTGCTCGTCGCCTCCCATTTCGGTCGGCCAGGGGGAGAGCGGGTGCTGGAGATGTCGTTGGCGCCGGTGGCGAAGGAGCTCGGCGCTGTCCTCGGCCGCCCGGTCGCATTTGCGCCCGACTGTGTCGGCGATGCGGCGCTGGACGCCGCCGCGGCGATGGTGGACGGGGACATCCTCGTGCTCGAAAACCTCCGCTACCATATCGGCGAGGAGGCGAACGATCCCGACTTTTCCGCCGCGCTGGCGGAGCTCGGCGAGCTATACGTGAATGACGCCTTCTCCGCCGCGCACCGCGCCCATGCCTCGACCGAGGGCGTGGCGCACCGGCTGCCGGCTTTTGCGGGCCGCCTGATGCGGGCCGAGCTCGAGGCGCTGAACAGCGCGCTCGGCAATCCCGAACGGCCGGTGATGGCGGTCGTCGGCGGCGCGAAGATCGCCACGAAGCTGGACCTACTCGGCAACCTGATCGAGCGCGTCGACCAGCTCGTGATCGGCGGGGGCATGGCGAACACCTTCCTGAACGCGATGGGCATCGATGTGGGCGCATCCCTGTGCGAGCACGACATGGCGGAGACGGCGCGCGGTATCCTCGCGCGGGCGGATGAAATCGGCTGCGAGGTGGTGTTGCCGTCCGATGCCGTGATCGCCGAGGAGTTCAAGGCGGGCGCGGAGAACCGCGTGGTGCCGGTGGACGCGGTACCGGCCGACCAGATGATCCTCGATGTCGGGCCCGAGAGCGTGGCTGGGCTTGCCGCGCGTATCGCCGACATGCGCACCCTCGTGTGGAACGGGCCGCTGGGCGCGTTCGAGATCGTGCCGTTCGACCGGGGAACGGTGCAGGTCGCCCATGTCGCCGCGGAACTCACGAAGTCCGGTTCGCTCCTCTCGGTCGCGGGCGGTGGTGATACGGTCGCGGCCATGAACCATGCCGGCGTGGCCGGCGACCTTAGCTATGTCTCCGCGGCGGGCGGCGCGTTTCTCGAGTGGCTCGAGGGCAAGACCCTGCCCGGGGTCGCGGCGCTCTCGGCGTCCGCGAGTTAGGAGCCGGTGTGGCCGCGCGTCGGGTCCGCGATCCCCGGGCCTTCGCAGACCAGGCCGCGGCGGCCTGTGAACGCCTGTGGGGCCGCAAGGTCGGCGATGTCGACTGGCCGGCCAGCCATTCCCGGCGCTTGGCCCCGGTCACGCCCACAAGTGTTTTGATTTTTGCCGTCGCGCGGGCGAGAGTCCGTGCATGATAATGACTTCCCCGCCACCCGGCGGCGCGCCGCAGGGTCCGGTTCACACGGAAGTGCCGGATGGCGACGAGCGTCCGCGCCAGGTCTGCCGCGAATGCGGTTTCATTCACTACGAGAATCCCAAGGTCGTGACCGGCGCGGTGGTTGTCTGGCAGCCCGACGGCGCAGATGCGGCGCGGATACTTCTGTGCCGGCGCGCGATTGCGCCGCGGATTGGTTTCTGGACGCTGCCGGCGGGCTATCTGGAACTGGGGGAGACGACCGAGGACGGCGCGGTCCGCGAGGCGCGGGAGGAGGCGTGCGCGGAAATCGGGATTGACCGGCTGCTGGCCGTTTACAACGTCGCGCGGATCTCCCAGGTGCAGACCATCTACCGCGCGCGGCTATTGTCGCGTGACGTGGCGGCGGGGGCGGAGAGCCTGGAGGTGGGTCTGTTCGACCGGGCATCGATCCCGTGGGACGAGATCGCATTTCCGACCGTGCGCTGGGCGCTGGAACAGTATTTCGAGACCGAGGGCCGCGACGATTTTCCGCCCTTCGGCAACCCGCCGTGTGCAAGCGTCGAGATCGGCTAGCCGTCGTCGGACGTCTTGTCCGCCGCATCGTCCGGTACCTGCTCGCGCAGGAAGAGCGGGGTCTGGGCCGCCGCGAAGACGAAGGTCAGCGGCATGATCCCGAACAGCTTGAACGAGACCCAGAAGTCGGTCGAGAAATTGCGCCAGACGATCTCGTTCAGGATCGCCAGCACCACGAAGAAGACCGCCCAGCGCAGGGTGAGCTGACTCCAGCCACGCTCGGTGAGCTGCACCGCCGCGCCGAACAGCGGCTTGAGCAACGAACGTCCGGTGGCGAGGCCGCCGAACAGGATCGCCGCGAACAGCGTGTTCACAAGGGTCGGTTTGAGCTTGATGAAGGTCTCGTCTGCGAGCACCAGCGTCAGGCCGCCGAAGAAGAGCACGAATATGCCGCTGACGAGCGGCATCACCGGCAGACGGCGCTCGAGCATCCAGCCCGCCGCCAGCGCAATGAGAGTCGCGACCATAAAGGCCGCCGTGGCCTCGAAAAGGCCCTGCTCGGCCATGGGCTCTTTGCCCTCGGCGAGCCAGAGGTGCCGGAAAGCCGGCAGCCCATCGCGGCCGTTCACGATGAAGAAGACGACGAGGGGGCCCGCCTCGATTGCCAGTTTGATCCAAGGTCGCATGACGGCGGGAACCTACGATTGTTGGGATGCGTCGGGAAGCCCCAACTGACTCGCGCCGCGCGTGATCGGTCGCGTCAGGCGGCGAAGCGAACCGCGCCGGCGCCGAGTGCTACCAGTATTGCGGCCGGGATGCGGCGTTTGCCGAAGCGTTCGCCAAGGACAAAGGTCCCGATCAGGGCCGCGAACACGACCCCCGTCTCGCGCAGCGCCGCGACGCTGGCGACGGACGCATTGGCGAACGCGAAGAGGATTAGCATGTAGCTGGCCACGCCGATCCCGCCGCCGACTGCGCCCTGCAAGGCGTTGGCGCGCAAGTAGGGAACGATCCTGCCGCGCCGGATAACCCCCGAGATGGTGAGCACCGGAATGGCCGTGAAAATCATAAGCCAGCTTCCGTAGGCGACCGAGGCGAGTTCAAGCTCGGGGCCGATGGTGCGGATTCCGACGGCGTCGAATAGCGAATAGGCCGCGATCATGCTTCCGGTCAGGAGCGCGAGGATGACTGCGCGCGCGTCCGCCGTCGCGAATTTCCCCGGTTCGAACGTCAGGGTGACCACGCCGGTGACCACAACGAGGATCGCGGCGACTTCCTTCCAGCTTGGCACATCGCCGACCAGCGGTCCGGCAAGCGCCACGATGACCAGCGGTGCGGTGCCGCGGGCGATCGCATAAACCTTTCCCAGGTCGCCATAGGTGTAGGCGCACATCAGAAGAATGAAGTACCCGGCATGCAGGGCACCCGACCCGATCAGCCATGGCCAGTGGTGCGGCGCGGGCCATAGGGAAAGGGCGATCACCGCGACGACGCCGGCGGCCGCGGCGAAGAAGGAGATTAGCGTGCCTGTCAGCCAGCCGTCGTTGCCGCCCTTGACAAGCGCGTTCCAGCTCGCGTGCAACAAGGCTGACAGGAGGACGGCGAGCGCGACGAGGGTGGTCATGGCTCGGTCAGGCGGCCGGGCCGTCGAGATCGAGCAGGTTGCGCGCGAACACGTCGGCGTCGAAGGGCCGGAGATCATCGACGCCCTCGCCCACGCCGATGGCATAGATCGGCAGCGCGAAGGCATCGGCGAGGCCGACGATCACGCCGCCGCGCGCCGAGCCGTCGAGCTTGGTGACGACGAGGCCGCTCACATCCACCAGATCGCGGAAGGTCTCGACCTGCGCATGGGCGTTCTGGCCCGTTGTCGCGTCGAGCACGAGGAGCACCTCGTGCGGTGCCTCCGCGTCGACCTTGCGGATGACGCGGATGATCTTCTCGAGCTCGGCCATCAGGTTGGCCTTGTTGTGGAGGCGCCCCGCGGTGTCGATGAGGAGCAGGTCCGCGCTCGCGTCGCGGGCTTTTCCAATGGCGTCGAAGGCGACGGCGGCCGGATCGTTCCCCTGGTCCTGCGCGACGACCGGGACGTCGATCCGTTCGCCCCAGAGCCGAAGCTGGTCGATCGCCGCCGCCCGGAAGGTGTCGGCCGCGGCGAGCATGACCGTCCGCCCGTCCTCCTTGAACCGTGCGGCGAGTTTGCCGATGGTGGTGGTCTTGCCGGTGCCGTTCACGCCGGCGACCAGAATCACGCGCGGGGTGGATGCCCCGTCGGTTGCCAGGTCGGTGAGTGGTCGGGCGACGGGCACGAGCAGGGCTGCGATGTCCTCGGCGAGCGCGGTGCGTACGGCTGTCGCATCGGCATCTCCGGAGAATTTCCTTGCGCCGAGATTGGCGGCGAGCTTCGCGGAGGTGGCGACACCGAGATCGGCCATGATGAGCGCATCCTCAAGTTCGGCGAGCGCGTCGGCGTCGATGCGCCGCGCGGTGAAGATGGCGCCGATGTCGCCGGCGAGGCGCTCGGAGCTGCGCGACAGGCCCGAGCGCAGCCGCGACAGCCAGCCGCCTTCGCCGCTCATGCCGCGTCCCGCCGGGCTGTGCCCGTGAGACCCGTCGCGTCGGCGCTTGTAATCCGCGCGGTGACGATCTGGCCGGCATCGCCGTCCTTAGCGTCCAGCCGGACCTCGGCGAACTGCTCGGTCCGGCCGAGGCCGGGGCGCTCGATCAGCACGTCGCGGTCGCGGCCGACCTCGCCGGCCAGAAAGTTTGCCAGCGCGGCGTTGCCCGCGGCGCGGAGCGCGGCGGCGCGGTCCTTGATGAGCGCCCGGTCGAACTGGGGCATGCGCGCGGCCGGCGTCTCGGGCCGCGGCGAATAGGGGAAGACGTGGAGATGGGTCAGTCCACACTCCTCGACCAGTGCCAGGGAGCGGTCGAACATGTTGTCGGTCTCGGTCGGGAACCCGGCAATCAGGTCCGCGCCGAAGACGATATCCGGGCGCAAGCGGCGCGCCTCGGCGCAGAAGTCGATGGCCTGTGCCCGGCTGTGGCGGCGCTTCATCCGCTTGAGGATCATGTCATCGCCGGCCTGCAGACTCAGATGCAGGTGCGGCATCAGCCGTGGCTCGTCGGCGATCAGCGTCATGAGGTCGTCATCAATCTCGGCGACGTCGATGGAGCTGAGCCGCAGGCGTGGCAGCTCGGGCACGTTCGCAAGCACCCGTCGGATCATCTGGCCGGCGCGCGGCCGGCCAGGCAGGTCCGCGCCGTAGGAGGTCATGTCCACGCCCGAGAGCACCACCTCGGCGATGCCGTTCGCGACCAGTGTTCGAACCTGCTCGACGATGGTGCCGATGGGCACGCTGCGCGAGTTGCCGCGCCCGAACGGAATGACGCAGAAGGTGCAGCGGTGATCGCAGCCGTTCTGGACCTGGATGAAGGCCCGGGCGCGTCTGTCGAAACCCTCGACCAGGTGGGCGGCGGTTTTGCGCGCGGACATGATGTCGTTGACCTGAATCCGCGCATGATCGCGGGTATCGCCAAGCGCCGCGAAGCGCGCGGGTTCGAGCTTCTCCGTGTTGCCGAGAACGACATCGACCTCGTCCATGGCGGCATAGACCTCGGGGTCGATCTGGGCGGCGCAGCCGGTGACCACGATCCGGGCGTCCGGGTTGGCCCGCCGCGCGCGGCGGATCGCTTGGCGTGCCTGCCGCTCGGCTTCGGAGGTTACGGCGCAGGTGTTGACAATGACGGTGTCGGTGAGGCCGGCCGCCTCGGCATGCTGACGCATGACCTCTGATTCGTAGGCATTCAGGCGGCACCCGAAGGTAAGGATCTCGGCGGCACCGGTCTCAGCCATGATCGCCGCTCGCGAAGACATCCTCGCCCACGACGCCGCGGAAGCTCTCCTCGGCCGGACCGGACATGATCACATGATTGTCGTTGCGCCATTCGAGCGCTAGGGTGCCGCCGTCCACGTCGATCGTGACGTGGCGGCCCGTGAGGCCGCGGCGATGGCCGGCGACGGCGGCCGCGCAGGCGCCCGAGCCGCAGGCGCGCGTCAGCCCGACCCCGCGTTCCCAGACACGCAGGCGCAGCCGGTCGGGCCCAGTGAGCTGGGCGACGCCGATGTTGGCGCGCTCGGGGAACAGCGGGTCGTGTTCGAGCGCGGGGCCGAGGGTCTCGATCGGGATGGCCGCGATGTCGTCCACGAAGAAGACGGCGTGGGGGTTCCCCATGTTGACGCCGACCGGATCGGTCAGCGGGCCGCGCGCGAGCGGCAGGTGATCGGTGTCGCATTCGCGCGCCATTGGGATGTCCTGCCATGCGTCACGCGCCGGACCCATATCGACGGCGAAGTGCGCCGGCCCGTCACGCCATGCCTCGAGGAGCCCTGCGCCGGTGCGGATTCGCAAGGGCTGGTCGCCGCCGTTCAACAGCAGGCAGGCCACGCAGCGCATGGCGTTGCCGCAGGCCGCAACTTCGCCGCCGTCGGCGTTGAAGATGCGCACGTCCACATCCGCGCCGTCGTCCGCCGGCGCGTCGAGGGTGATCAGCTGGTCGAAGCCGATCCCGGTGTGCCGGTCGGACAGGCGGCGGGTCCCGGCATCGCTGACGCGAAGCGGGTTGTCGCGCGCATCGACAATGACGAAGTCATTGCCGAGCCCGTGCATCTTTATGAAGTTGCGCATGACCATGGGCGGGGATATAGGGCCGCCGGCCCCCTCGCGTCCACCCTGAATAGCCTGGGGCGTTTGCCGCCGTGCGGCGCTCAGCTGCGGTCGAGCGATTTCACCAGCTGGACCACCTGGCGGCGGACGCGGGTGTCTTCGATCTTCTGGAAAGCCTGCTTCAGGTCGAGAACCTGGCGCGGTCCGTGCGGGGCGAGGGCCAGTCTAGCACGATGCCGATCATTGTCCTGCAGAGTGAAGCTTGACCCCACATCCGGCTTCGCATAGGTTCCGCGCCATTCCGCATCGATAGAGATGCGGCTCCGGCGTGGAGCCGGAGCTCCGCCAGCCCGCGAGTTTCGCGCACTGGCGCGTTCGCCGTTGGGCATGACGCGATGTTTGCAAGGCCGCGTGCGCGTGGCCGCCGACAAGGAAGGGTGCCGTTGTTCGAGAACCTGACCGAACGCCTGGGTGATGTCTTCGACCGCCTGAAACGTCGCGGCGCGCTGTCCGAGGAGGACGTCGCCGCAGCGATGCGCGAGGTGCGCGTCGCGCTGCTCGAGGCCGATGTTGCGTTACCGATCGTTCGCGACTTCATTGCGGCGGTCCAGGAACGCGCGGTCGGCCAAAATGTGGTGAAGAGCGTCACCCCTGGCCAGATGGTGGTCAAGATCGTCCACGATCAGCTGATCGAGATGCTGGGCGGCGATGGGGTCGAGATCGACCTGAACGCGCCGGCGCCGGTCGCGATCGTGGTGGTCGGCCTCCAGGGCTCGGGCAAGACGACGACGACGGCGAAGATCGGCCATCACCTGGCGAACAAGCAGAAGAAGCGCGTCCTCATGGCCTCGCTTGACGTGCGCCGCCCGGCGGCCCAGGAGCAGCTCCGCGTGCTCGGAGATCAGGCTCTCATTCCCACACTTGATATTCGCACCGGCGAGATGCCCGTCGCGATCGCTAGGCGGGCGATGGACCAGGCGCGGCGCGAGGGCTACGACGTTGTCCTGCTCGACACTGCGGGCCGGCTGGCGATCGACGACGCGCTCATGGCCGAGGCGACGGCGATCCGCGATGCGGCGAAGCCCCACGAGACACTCCTCGTCGCCGACGCGATGACCGGCCAGGACGCGGTCAACACCGCCGAGGCCTTCAACGAGCGGGTCGGTATCTCGGGCATCGTGCTCACCCGTATGGATGGCGATGCGCGCGGCGGCGCGGCGCTCTCCATGCGCGCGGTCACGGGCCAGCCGATCAAGCTGATCGGTACGGGCGAGAAGATGGAGGAGATTGAGCCCTTCCACCCCGAGCGCGTCGCGGGCCGTATCCTCGACATGGGCGACGTGGTGTCGCTGGTCGAGCGCGCAAGCGAGCTGGTCGAGGAGGAAAAGGCCGAGAAGATCGCCCGCAAGATCCAGAAGGGCGAGTTCGATTTGGAAGACCTGCTGGACCAGCTGCGCCAGCTCAAGAAGATGGGCGGGCTCGGCGGCGTGACGTCGATGCTGCCGGGCATCGGCAAGGTCAAGAAGCAGATGGCTGCGGCCGACATCGACGATACTCTCATCAAGCGCCAGGAGGCCATCATCCTGTCGATGACGCCCCAGGAGCGCCGGCGCCCCGCACTGGTCAAGGCCTCGCGCAAGAAGCGCATCGCCGCCGGCTCGGGCACCACGGTGCAGGAAATCAACAAGTTGCTGAAGCAGTACCAGCAGATGCACACGATGATGAAGAAGATGAAGAAAATGGGCGGAAAGCTGGCGCCCATGGGCGGCGGCGGGCTGCCGCCGGGGATGCTGCCCCCGGGCATGGGGCGCTAGGAGACCAGCAATGGTGTTTCATCATGTATCGATCGGCGTTACCGACCTCGAACGCTCGGCGAAGTTCTACGACGTCGTTCTCGGTGCGCTGGGTCACGAGCGGTTTCTCGAGAAGCTGGGCACCATGTCCTGGTGGCCCAAGGGCGGCGGACCGGCCCTGTGGATCAACCTGCGCGATCCGCTGACGGTGGTGCCGGACGACGGCCGGCACATCGCGCTGGCGGCCGATTCTCAGGCCCAGGTCGATGCCTTTTATGTCGCCGCGCTCGCTGCGGGCGCGACCGACGACGGCCCGCCGGGTATCCGCCCGGAATATCGCGACACCTACTGCGGCGCTTTCGTGCTGGATCCCGACGGGCACAAGCTCGAGGCCGTCCACGCGTCGCGGAACTGAAACACGACAACAAAAACACAACACGCAAACCCAAAGGAAAACCTGAACATGTCTCTACGTATTCGCCTGGCGCGCGGTGGCGCCAAAAAGCGGCCCTTCTACCGGATCGTGGTCGCGGACTCGCGGCGCGCGCGCGACGGCCGCTTCATCGAGCGCATCGGCCACTACAACCCGATGCTGCCTAAGGACGACCCGAACCGGGTGGCCTTCGACGTGGACCGTGCCAAGCATTGGCTCAGCGTCGGCGCCCAGCCGTCGGACCGTGTAGCCAAGTTTCTGGCCGGCGAGAGCCTGATGGAGCTGCCGGCACGTCGCGAGCAGTTGAAGCAGCACCTGCCCAAGGCGAAGGCACAGGAGCGCGCTGCGGCTGCGGCAGAGGCGGTCGAAGCCGCCGCAGTGGCTGCTGCCGAGGCGCCGGCCGAGGGGGAGGTCGCCGCCGAGGAAACGTCTGTCGAAGATGCCCCGGCCGAGGAAGCATCTGTCGAAGAGGCGCCCGTCGAGGACACCACTGCCGAGGCAGGCGACGTAGAGGGTGACGAGGAAAAATCCTGACCGGGCTGCATGAATTTCTGGCACCCGCTCCGGCGGGTGCCGGCCCGACCGTCTTTAGGACGGGCCCGGGCAGCGGACCGGAGATGGTTGCCGATATGGATTACGAATCGGAAAATCAGGGGGCTGTGCGTATCTGCCTTGGCGTGGTGACTGGCGCGCACGGCCTGCATGGACTGCTGCGCGTCCGTACGTTCACGGAGGTACCGGAAGACGTCGGTGCTTACGGGCCGGTGCAGAGCGAGGACGGGACGCGGGAGTATGACCTGAAGGTGCGGAACCGCACGGGCAAGGGGCAGATACTCGTCCATATCGAGGGCGTGGCGAATCGAGACGTTGCCGAGGCGCTCAAGGGCGAGCATTTCTATGTGCCGCGTGCAAGGCTACCTGAACCCGATGCGGACGAATTCTACAATGCGGACCTGCTGGGCCTCGATGTCGTCTCGAGCGACGGCAAAGCGCTGGGCACAGTGCGGGCGCTGCACAATTTCGGCGGCGGTGACATGCTTGAGGTTGTCGACGATGCGGGCCGGCTGGGCACGGTAGCCTTTACCCGGGTTGCGGTGCCGGAAATTAACCTTTTGGCAAGGCGCGTGACGGTAGAATCTGCGGCCATGCTGTGGTCCGGCGGACCGAACGACAAGGCGGGCCCGTGGGACAGGCGCGAGGATACCGATGGCTGACGCCTGGGCCGCTACTTTGTTAACCCTGTTTCCCGAGATGTTTCCCGGGTCGCTCGGGCAGTCCTTGGCGGGAAAAGCGCTTGACGAGGGAACTTGGCGGCTTGACGTTCAGGATATCCGGGCCGAGGCGGTAGACCGGCATGGCAGCGTCGACGATGAGCCTTTCGGCGGCGGCGCGGGGATGGTGATGCGCCCGGATATCGTCGACTCAGCGCTTCGCATAGCCGTCAATCCAGTTGACGATAAGCGGCCGATCATCTATCTCACGCCCCGCGGTCGTCCTCTGGATCAGGCTCGTGTCCGGGACTTGGCGGACGGCCCCGGCGTAATATTGCTTTGTGGCCGCTACGAAGGTGTTGATCAGCGTGTGCTCGACGCATGGCAGGCCGAGGAAGTCAGCGTCGGCGACTATGTGCTTTCCGGCGGCGAGCCGGCGGCGCTTGTGTTGCTCGATGCGGTAATTCGGTTGTTGCCGGGTGTAATGGGTGCGGTGGAATCGCTGTCGGAAGAGAGTTTTGAACGCGGACTTCTCGAGTATCCGCATTACACTAGGCCGGCCGACTGGGTTGATCGGCAGGGACAGGAACGCAAGGTTCCCGAAATTCTGACATCTGGCCATCACGGGCGGATCTCGGAATGGCGGAAGACGCAGGCAGAACAGGCAACCCGCGAACGGCGGCCGGATCTCTGGCAGCACTACGTGGCGAAGAAAGATGAAGGACAGAGGCGATGAATACGCTTGAGAAATTCGAAGCCGACCAGTTAACGAAGCTGCAGGCCGAACGGGACGTGCCGGACTTTGGGCCCGGTGACACCGTGCGAGTCAATGTGCGCGTCGTTGAGGGTGAGCGTGAACGTATCCAAGCCTATGAGGGTGTCTGCATCGCCACCAAGAGCGACGGAATCAACTCGTCCTTCACGGTGCGCAAGATTTCGTTTGGCGAGGGCGTCGAGCGCGTGTTCCCGCTCTACGGTCCGCGGGTCGATTCCATCGACGTGGTGCGGCGCGGCAAGGTTCGTCGGGCGAAGCTCTATTACCTGCGCGGCCGCACGGGCAAGCGTGCACGTATCTCCGAGCGCACCACGGGCCGCGGCATGACCCGGCGCGGCGACGTCGCCATACCCGAGACTGGTACGTCCGAACGTCCGGACGATCCAGTCGCGGCGCCGGTTGAGGCTGCCACCACCGAATCACCCGAGGCGGACGCCAAGACGGAATAGGTGTCATGCTCGGGCAGATGCACCGACGTTATCGAGGCAACGCCCCGGAGCATACGCGCGCGGGGCGTTTTTCTTAGCGAGAGACGAGAATCATGGCTCAGCCAAAAACACTGTTCGACAAAATCTGGGACTCCCATCTGGTGGAGACCCAGGACGACGGGACCTGCCTGATCTATATCGACCGGCACCTGGTGCATGAGGTGACAAGCCCGCAGGCCTTCGAGGGACTGCGCATGACCGGCCGGACGGTTCGGCGGCCCGACGCCACTCTCGCGGTCGCGGACCACAATGTGCCGACCACCGACCGCAGCGGCGGTATCGACGATGAGGATTCGCGTGTCCAAGTTGATACCCTGACGAAGAATTGCGAGGAGTTCGGGATCGAGCTGTTCGATATGGACGACATCCGTCAGGGCATCGTCCATATCATCGGCCCGGAGCAGGGCTTTACCCTCCCGGGGACGACCATCGTTTGCGGCGACAGTCACACCGCTACCCACGGTGCCTTCGGATCGCTTGCTTTTGGCATCGGCACCTCCGAGGTCGAGCATGTGCTCGCCACCCAGACACTGTTGCAACGCCCGGCCGACAACTTCCGGGTCGCCGTGGGAGGTGAGTTGTCGCTCGGCGTGACGGCCAAGGACATGATCTTGGCGATCATTGGTGCCATCGGCACGGCCGGCGGCACAGGACACGTTATCGAGTATGCGGGTGATGCGGTGCAGGCGCTGTCGATGGAAGGCCGCATGACCATGTGCAACATGTCGATCGAGGGAGGCGCGCGCGCCGGCCTAGTGGCACCCGACGATACCACCTACGCGTATCTGAAGGGGCTACCCATGGCGCCCAAGGGGGCTGCGTGGGAGGCGGCCGAGGCCTATTGGCGAACGTTGCCCAGCGACCTAGACGCTGTCTATGACAAGGAAATCCGCCTGTCGGCGCCGGATATCCCGCCGCAGGTGACCTGGGGTACAAGCCCGGAGAATGTGGTGCCGATCACCGGCGAGGTGCCGGACCCGGAGAATGATGCGCGCGATGATAACCAGCGTCAGGCCTGGGAGCGCTCGCTAGAATATATGAAGCTCGCGCCGGGCACCCGGATGGCCGACGTGGCGGTCGACAAGGTGTTCATTGGTTCGTGTACCAATGGCCGGATCGAGGACCTGCGGGCAGTCGCTCAGATCGCTGAGGGCCGCAGGGTCTCCGACCGCGTGCATGCGATGGTTGTGCCGGGCTCGGGCTTGGTTAAGGAACAGGCCGAGGCCGAGGGGATCGACAAGATCCTGGTCGCGGCGGGCTTTGACTGGCGCGAACCGGGCTGCTCCATGTGTCTGGCTATGAACGCCGACAAGCTGGCGCCGGGAGAGCGCTGCGCCTCGACCTCAAACCGCAACTTCGAGGGTCGCCAGGGCCGCGGCGGGCGCACGCATCTCGTTAGCCCCGCCATGGCCGCCGCCGCCGCGGTCACCGGCAAGCTCACCGACGTGCGCGACCTCGACGCCTAGCAAGACGTATGCCCCATCCATCCGCCAGTGATGTCATGCCGATGCGGCACGCGGGCTTTCTTCTGCGGGTCGTCGCCGCGCTGATCGACTTGGGCATAGTCTGGATATTCGCATGGCTGGTGTCGGCGCTACTTGGTATCTCGTTCCTGGCCGCGACACCCGAAGATCTTGCCAATACGACTATCCCGCATGTGCTTATCTCGATCACTATGTTCGCGGCTTGGATCTACTTCGCCGCCATGGAATCGAGCCCCATGCAGGCGAGTGTGGGCAAGGCCTTCATGGGGCTTTACGTCACAGATCTCCGCGGTGTCCGCGTCAGCTTCCTGCGCGCCAGCGTGCGTCACTGGTTCAAACTTTTGTCGACGGCGATCTTCTTTGTCGGCTATCTCATGGCGATCTTTCCGCCTCGGCACCAAGGCTTGCATGACATGCTGGCCGGGTGCCTCGTGCTCAAACGTTAGGAGTTGGGAATGAAAAAGTTTAACAAGGTGACCGGCGTGGCCGCACCCCTGCCGATGGTTAATGTTGACACGGACAAGATCATTCCGAAACAGTTCCTCAAGACCATCGCGCGCACGGGGCTCGGCAAGGGCCTGTTCTACGAGATGCGGACTAACGACGACGGCACGCCGCGCGACGACTTCATCCTCGACCGGGCGCCCTATACGAATGCGGAGATCCTGATCGCGGGCGATAATTTCGGCTGCGGTTCGTCGCGCGAGCACGCGCCCTGGGCCCTACAGGATTTCGGCATCAAGGTCGTGATCGCACCGACCTTCGCCGACATCTTCTACAACAACAGCTTCAAGAACGGCATGCTGCTGATCAAGCTAACGCAGGAGCAGATCGACGTCCTGTTATCTGTGGCGAGCGACCCGGAAAATCCCGAGATTACAGTCGACCTGGAGAAGCAGGAGATCCACGCGCCCAACGGCATCGTCTATCCGTTTGACCTCGACCCCTTCCTCAAGCACTGCCTGCTCGAGGGGCTCGATGATATCGGGCTGACCATGCAGCGTAGCAAGGAAATCGATGGGTTCGAGGGCGGACAGCGCAGCCAGCAGCCTTGGCTCTACCGGGACGCGTCGTAGGGATTCAAATGCACCCTTCCAGACGATCGCTGCGCGGTCTCCCCAGAATAAGGTTTTGTTATTCAACTTCCCCGTGCTGAGGAGGGCCGGTTCGGAAAAAGGCGGGCCGTCCCGAAACATTCGGAATAAGCGACACAAAGGATATAGAAATGGCCGCCAACAAGAGCGTGCTGGTCCTGCCGGGTGACGGCATCGGGCCCGAGGTGATGGAACAGGTCCGCCGCGTGATGGGCAGGTTTGAGGCGAAGGAAGCGGTCCGCTTCGAGGTCGAAGAAGCGCCGGTCGGTGGCGCGTGCTACGACGCCCACGGGGTCTCGATTCAGGACGAGACCATGGAGAAGGCCCTGAACCTCGACGCCGTCCTTTTCGGCGCTGTCGGTGGTCCCAAATGGGACAACGTACCCCGCGAGCACCGGCCCGAGGCCGGACTGCTGCGCCTGCGCAAGGATCTCGATCTGTTTGCGAACCTCCGCCCTGCGGTGGTGATGGACGCCATGGTCGAGGCCTCGACCCTGAAGCCGGAGGTGGTGAAGGGGCTCGACATCATGATCCTGCGCGAGCTGACCTCCGGCGTGTATTTTGGCGAGCCCAAGGGCGAGCAGACCTTGGATGATGGCACCGTGCGGGTGGTTGATACCCAAGCTTATACCGAGGAGGAGATCGTTCGGATCTGCCGGGTGGCCTTCGAGCTGGCACGCAAGCGCAAAAACAAGGTGCACTGCGCAGAGAAGTCAAACGTCATGGAGACTGGCGTGTTCTGGCGCAAGGTCTCGGCCGAGGTCGCCAAGGAATATCCCGATGTCGAGTTCCACCACATCTTGGCCGACAACTGCGCCATGCAACTGATCCGCTACCCGCACCAGTTCGATGTGATCGTCACCGACAACCTGTTCGGCGACATCCTGTCGGACGAGGCGGCGATGATGACCGGTTCGCTGGGCATGCTGCCCTCGGCGAGCCTAGGCGCGCCGGACCCGGTCACGGGTTCACGAAAGGCCATGTATGAGCCGGTTCACGGCTCGGCCCCCGACATCGCCGGCGAGGGCAAAGCGAACCCGATCGCCATGCTTTTGTCGTTCGGCATGATGCTGCGCTACTCCTACGACCTAGGCCGCGAGGCAGACCTAGTCGAGCAGGCGGCGCAGAATGTGTTGAATGAGGGCGTCCGCACCGCGGATATCATGCAGGATGGCTGCACCCCGGTCTCAACCGAGGAGATGGGCAATTATCTGCTGGCCGAACTCGACCGGCTGACGGACTGAGCGGGTCCGAATTGACGCCGCGTGGCGCGGGGGCTAGCCTTTCTTGGTTGAATACGGAGACGACTAAATGCGCTCTATTTTTCCGGCGATCTTGCTGGCCACACTAATTGTGGCGCCCGCGCATGCCCAGCAGGTTGTCGAGGCCTCGACCGGCAGCGCGCATGGCAGTCAGGTCGACCACCAGTGCGGATTCAGTCAGGCGCTGCTGGCCGCGATAGAGAAGCGTGCGGCCGACCGCAAGGCCGAGACGAAGGCCCGGATCAACGCGCTGCTGGATTACGCGCTCGCCGGTGCGAAGAGCCGCCCGCAAGCAGCCCAGTCGCCGGTGGTGTTTCCGCCGTCCCGCTCGGGAAGCTGACGCTCCCGATTTCTCGAGAACCCAGCCTAGGGCGTCCGGCAATCTCGGTTGTCGGTCCGTGCGGGCCCGAGTGCGCGCAGATAGTTTGCTTCATCTCCGTGCGGCCAGAAGACTTGGATGCGGTCGGGCGAGATGAAGATCACTCGCGCGGCTGCGTGGTTTGAACGCAGATCGGCGGCGGCCGGCGGCCCGTACCAGACGAAGGTGCCGTCGATCCCCTCCTCGAATATTACCGGCCGGGCAACCCAGGCGCTCACGAGATCGCCGCGAACGATCAGGCAGTCGTCGCGAAAGCCGATGATATTTCCGTGCCACTGCAGGCCGGACGGCGTCGCCAAATGCCAGTCGCCAATTATCGGGTTGTCTGGCGGGCCGCCGGCGCAGGCCGCGAGCAGGAACAGCCCGAATAGCAAACGGGACCTCATCGTTCAGCCGTTGGCTCCCGTGACACGGCGACGGTGGCGCCGAGCGCGCCCGCCAGTTCGGCGCCGAGACGACCGGTCATCCAAAGGTGCAGCATCCGAAAATCGCTTAGCAGCGACCAGACCGGGTGGCTAAAGGTGGTGGGCTGATTGCGCTCGATGAGGCGATGGGCGACCCAGGCAGGTCCGTAGCCGACGACGAGCGCGACGAGCGCCAGCCACCTCGGGCCGACGACCACGGCGAAAGCCAGCAGGAGCAATCCCGTCAGGCTGCCGGCATAGTGCAGCGCCCGCGTCTGGGGCCGTGCATGCTCGCGCAGATAATGGGGCCAGAAGTCGGCGTAGGTCGAAAACCGTTCGGTCATGGCGCGAATTCTGGCACATAGAAAGCCGACAAGGCGAGGAGTTGACGGTGCCAGATATCTATTTAGACCCGGATGCGATCCCGGATGAGGTTCTTGATGCGATGAAGGAGAGCTTAGAGCGCCGCGCGGCGACGCCACAACAGGGCGCGGCACTGCAATCCTATCTGGCCGACATAGAATTCCCAAGTGCCGCGCGCGTGCTCGACGTTGGCTGCGGCACTGGCCCCCAGTCGCGCGTGATAGCGGTGATCCCCGAGGTTGGGGAGGTTGTCGGGGTCGACCAGCTTGCGCCCTTTCTGGAACGCGGCCGGGAACTGGCGGCAGACCTGCCTAATGTCTCTTTTGAGCAGGCGGACGCCCGAGATCTGCCCTTCGACGATGCAAGCTTCGATGTCGTAGTGTTGCACACGCTGCTGACCCATGTGCCCGGCCCCGAGGGTGTCCTGAATGAGGTGCACCGTGTACTCAAGCCCGGCGGGTTCGTGGCAATCTACGACGGCGACTTTACGACTATGTCGGTGGCGACCTTGGAACAAGACCCGCTGCAGGCCGCTATCGACGCCTTTGTTGACGGCAACGTCCATGATCGCTGGTTAGTGCGGCGGTTGCCTTGGATGCTGCGCGATGCAGGCTTCGATCCGTCACCGGCCCGTAGCCACGGACACCTCGATACTGACGACCCAGTACTCACCCTCGGGTGGACGCTTCGCGGCGCTCATTATCTGAAAGATGCGGGCGCAATCGATGAGGGTGCGGCGAAAGCATTGGAGTCCGAGGCGCGGCGCCGGATCGAGGCTGGCAGCTTCTACGGCTACATGAATTATGTGAGCATCATCGCACGGAAACGCTGAGCGGGCTGACCCGTTTGGGTGTTGTGCTTGTTTCAAAGGTGATGCAAACGGGTTGCGATTCCTGTGCGCGATCCTTGCAAATCCGCTGCTTGGGGCTTATGTCATCGCCCCACCCGGCCATGGCGGCTGGGCATCAGAGGATAGGACCCATGGGCTACAAGGTTGCGGTTGTTGGCGCGACAGGAAATGTCGGCCGCGAAATTCTGCAGACGCTCGACGAACGTGCTTTCCCAGCGGATGAGGTAGTCGCACTCGCGAGTGAACGCTCGGTCGGGCGCGAAGTGTCGTTCGGTGAGGAGAAGACCCTGAAAGTTCAAGACCTCGCCACCTTCGACTTCACCGAGACCGATATCGCCCTGTTTTCGCCTGGTTCCAGAGTGTCGGCAACCTATGCGCCCAAGGCCGCGGCCGTCGGCTGCATTGTCATCGACAACACGTCCCAGTTCCGCATGGAGCCGGACGTGCCGCTGATCGTACCCGAGGTGAACCCTGAGGCGGCGGCCGGCTACACCCGGCGTAATATCATCGCCAATCCGAACTGCTCGACGATTCAGATGGTCGTCGCGCTGAAGCCCTTGCATGACGCCTTCGGCATCGAGCGTGTGGTAGTTTCGACCTACCAATCGGTGTCGGGCGCGGGCAAGGAGGGTATGGACGAGCTCTTCAACCAGACCCGAGCCATCTATGTGAATGATACTGTCGAGCCGAAGAAGTTCACCAAGCCGATCGCCTTCAACGTGATCCCCCATATCGACGTTTTCATGGATGACGGATCGACCAAGGAAGAGTGGAAGATGACGGTCGAGACCAAGAAGATCCTCGATCCGGCTATCAAGGTGACCGCGACCTGCGTGCGCGTGCCGGTCTTCATCGGCCACGCCGAGGCGGCGAACATCCAGTTCTCACGCGGGGTCACGGCTAAGGAGGCTCGGGCCATCCTCCGCGAGGCGCCGGGGGTCTCGGTCATCGATCATCGGGCTGATGAGGGCTATGTCACGCCCGACGAATCCGCTGGCGAGGATGCGGTTTATGTCAGCCGCATCCGCGAGGACGCGACCATAGACAACGGGCTAAACATCTGGGTGGTCGCGGACAACCTAAGGAAGGGCGCGGCGTTGAATGCGGTTCAGATTGCCGAGCTGCTCGACCGCGATTATCTGAAGAAGTCTATCGCAGCGGAGTAGGCGCCGTCTTGGCTTCCACTCCCTACGATTCGCTTGATGTTAAGCTCGCCGCGCACGGTCTGATCGCGCGCGGTGGATTCCATCCTACATCTGAAGACGGCCTGCCAGGCTCGCCGGGCTCGCTCGTGCTCGTCGGGAATGCGGGGCCCGCCATGTGGGTGGCGTTCGACGCGGCGCGTCACGCATATGCCCACGGGCCGAACCCGCTCGACGCGTGGATCGTCGACGTGCTGGGCAATGTCGCAGAGACCTTCGGCGCCGCAGCGTTGTTCCCGTTCGACGGCCCGCCCTACTTGCCGTTTCAGCGCTGGGCCCGGCGTACCGAGCCGGTGCATTCGTCCCCGCTGGGTATGCTGATCCATCCAGAGTTTGGTTTGTGGCATGGCTATCGCGGGGCTTTGGCATTTGCCGAACGGCTCGAACTGTCGCTGCCGGACACCCAGTCCGCGCCCTGCGAGAGCTGCGTCGATCGTCCCTGCCTCTCGGCCTGCCCTGTGGATGCCTTCACAGACGATGGCTATGACGTGCCAGTCTGCGTGGACCATATCACCTCGGCGGACAGCGGCGACTGCATGGCGCGTGGCTGTGCCGCGCGGCGCGCCTGCCCGGTGGGCCGGAAGTATGCCTATGAACCCGCTCAGGCAGGGTTCCACATGCGCGCCTTCGCCAGCGCCCAGTCGGCGTCCTAGTCGCGTCAGCGAGCAATTCGCGTCCGGCGAGCAATCCGCCGCCGACAATCAGGAGACAGGCGAGAACGAGGGTTGAGGATGCGTCCGCGAGGTCGAACGAGAGTAGTAGGATTGTCGAAAGCAGCGGCGCGGCATAGGCACCGGCGCCCAGTACGCGCAAGTCACCATGTTTCACGCCCCGGTCCCAGACGAAGAAGGCGGTACCCACGGGGCCAAGCCCGAGTCCGACGACCGCGAGCCAGGCGACTGTTGACGCTGGCCAAACCGTCGGCTCGAGCAGCAGGTGGGCGACCCAGGCAAGCAACGCGGTGCCGCCGCAGAAGACGCCGACGGCGTCGGTCGAGATATGGGCGAAGCGACGCGACAGGACTGAGTAGCCCGACCAAGTGAGTGCGGCACCAATCGCGGCGAGGTAGCCGATCACAAACTCCGTGTGGAAGGTGAGCGCGTTGCCATCGGTCACGATGAGCGCGGTCCCCGCGAGCCCGAAGGTCGCGCCGGAGAGGTGGAACCAGCGCAGCCTCCCAACCCCGGCATCGGTGGGCAGCAAGGCTGAGAAGAGTACGATCAGCATTGGCCAGAGATAGTTGATCAGGTTGGCGTCGGCCGCGGGCGCGTTCTGGATACCGATGAAGTAGAGCATGTGGTAACCGAATAGGCCGGCGATCCCTAGAATCCAGACGGCGGCTGACTGGCGCAGATGAGTGCGCGGATCCTCGCCGCGCGCGGCCCACGCTGCGAGGGTCAGGGCGAAAACGATTGTGAAGGCCATCGCCACCAGCTGGAAGGGCGGGACGGGTCCCGCAAGTGCGCCGAACAGGGCAAGCGTAGACCAGATCGCCACCGCCGACAGCCCGATCAGGGTCGCGCGGTTGCGCCGGCGCGTCGCGCCGGTCAAATGGGTTCTCGCCGGCTGGCCACGGCAAGCTCGGCCGCCTCGGTGATGATGCGGATTGTCTCGGTCCACAGGGAGAGCTCGTCGAGCCGGTCGAGCGACCACCATTCGGCATGGGCGGCGTCGCCGCCCGCTACGGGTTCGCCCGCAGTCCAGAGGGCCGCGCAGTCGACCAGCGTGTAGTGGTAGCGCACCCGGTCGTGTAGCGGGGTTACGTTGCCGGGGCCGTCGTCGTTTGCTGGCGCCTTCGTTCCCGGGCGCGGTGGGTCGCCGTCGCGGATGATGGCGTCGACCACGTCGACGATGCCTAAAACCTCGATCTCAACACCGGTTTCCTCGCGCACCTCGCGGGCCGCGGTCTCGCGCCAGGACTCACCGAGCCGCTGCTTGCCGCCCGGGATGCTCCACTGCCCGATCCGCGGTTCGCGGCCCCGCTGGATCATCAGGACCTGGTCGTCCCGGAGCACGACGACCCCGACCCCCGCGATGGGCCGGTCGGGATACTCCCGGCTCACTGGGCGGCTCGGGTTGTCATTGGGCGCATAACAGCGGTCTCGTCTAGTACATATGCTGGCCACCGTTGATCGACAGGGTCGACCCGGTGATGAAGTCCGCATTGTCTGCGGTGAGGAAGAGGACGCCGCGGGCGATGTCGTCCGCCTTGCCTAGGCGGCCAACGGGAATGCGGGCGACGATCTTCTCGAGCACGTCCGTTGGCACGGCGCGCACCATGTCGGTATCCACATAGCCCGGTGCGATAGCGTTGACAGTGATGTTCTTGGCCGCACCCTCTTGGGCCAGTGCCTTGGTGAAGCCGTGGATGCCCGACTTGGTGGCGGCGTAGTTGACCTGGCCGTACTGGCCGGCTTGGCCGTTGATCGAGCCAATGTTCACGATCCGGCCGAAGCTGCGCTCGCGCATGCCCTCAATGACGGCGCGCGAGCAGTTGAAGACGCCCGACAGGTTGGTGTCGATAACCTCTTTCCAATGCTCGAAGCTCATTCGGTGCATGGTGGTGTCACGAGTGATACCGGCGTTGTTAACAAGGATCTCAATCGGCCCCATTTCCTTCTCGATCTCAGCGGCGGCCGCGGCGACCGCATCGAAATCCGAGACGTCGAACTTCATAACCGCGATTCTGGTATTCTCCTCGAACTCGCGCGCGGCGTGATCGTTGCCGGCGTAGTTTGCCACGACATTGCGGCCCGCATTCTTCAGTGCGATTGAGATGGCGGCGCCGATGCCTCGCGTGCCGCCGGTTACCAGTGCTACTCGACCCATCTTACTCTCCCGGTGTTGCGGAACCCCAGCGCTTGGAGACGGTGCTCTTTTGCGTTCCGAGATGAAGAATGCGTTCCCCGATGAATGCTTCGGCTAGTCGCGCTCTACGCAGAGTGCGATGCCCATACCGCCGCCGATGCAAAGCGTCGTAAGTCCCTTCTTGGCGTCGCGTTTCTGCATCTCGTGCAGCAGCGTAATCAGAACCCGCGCGCCCGAGGCGCCGATCGGGTGGCCGATGGCTATAGCGCCGCCGTTGACGTTGACGATCTCCGGATCCCAGCCCATGTCGCGGTTGACCGCGATGGCTTGGGCGGCGAAGGCCTCATTGGCCTCGACCAGCTCGACATCGTCGACTCTCCAGCCTGCGCGCTCTAGCGCCTTGCGGCTGGCCGGGATCGGGCCGGCACCCATGACGGCCGGATCGACGCCCGCCGTCGCCCAAGAAGCAATGCGTGCGAGCGGCGTTATCCCGCGCTTGGTGGCCTCGCCGGAACTCATCAGGACCGTCGCGGCGCTGCCGTCGTTGATGCCCGAAGCGTTGCCCGCCGTGACCGTGCCCTCCTTGGAGAAGGCGGGACGTAGCTTACCGAGGGCCTCGGTGGTGGTTCCGTGACGCGGATACTCGTCGGTGTCTACGACGATGTCGCCCTTGCGAGTCTTGATCGCGACCGGTGTAATCTCGTCGGCAAAGCGGCCGGCATTCTGAGCCGCCTCAGCCTTCTGCTGGGAACCGGCGGCGAACGCGTCTTGCTCATCGCGAGTGATCTGCCACTTCTCTGCGACATTCTCGGCCGTGGTGCCCATATGATAGCCCATCAGCGAACACCAGAGGCCGTCATTGATCATCGTGTCGACGAACTTGACGTCGCCCATCTTGGTGCCGTTGCGCATGAGCGAGGCATGCGGCGACTGGCTCATGCTCTCCTGGCCGCCTGCTACGACCACGTTGGCCTCGCCGAGCTTGATCGCCTGAAACCCCTGAGCGACGGCACGCAGGCCCGAGCCACAAACCTGATTGACCAGATAGGCTGTGCGGTCCTCAGGAATGTCGGCGGCAAGCAGAGCCTGGCGGGCCGGGTTCATGCCCGTCGCGGCCGTCAGGACCTGACCCATCACGACCTCGTCCACGTCCGCGGCTGGAACGCCGGCGCGTTCGAGTGCGTTCGCGATGGCGACGGTACCAAGCTCCGCTGCGCTGAGGGCAGAAAGCGAACCGTTGAATGCGCCGATAGGCGTGCGGGCGGCGCCTGCGATTACGACATCCGACATCTTATTTCTCCTCCTTGTGTCCGCGGCACGTGGCGTTGCGCACTGCACAACCCCGCCGTTTTCCGCTGTTTTCAGTCTTGGTGGGATATAGACCGCGTGGAGGGCGGAGTCCAGACAACAGCCGTCACGAAACAGCCGACAGCCAGTCTGCGAGGGGTTCCCAGACCAGCGACTTGGCCCGCGAGCCGGCGACCATGCCAATATGACCGAGCGGTGGGGTGTCGGCCTCGGCGTTGGGCAGCTTTTCCGCCAGTGCTTGCGCCGAGACGGGCGGGACAATTCGGTCTTTCACGGGTATCAGGACGCGGGCCGGAATCTCGATCGTCTCCGGCCGGACGGGTTGCCCGGCGATCTCCCATAAGCCGCGATGTGGCGTGTTGCGGCCGTACCAGCCACCCATGCATTCCCGCGCTACTGGGCCGGACAGTGGGACACCGTCATTTAGCCAATCCTCGACCGCCACGAAATCCTCCGCTGCCTTGCTGTTGGTCTTAGCCGCGGCGAACCCGATGAACTTGCGCGTCACGAGGAACGGATCGAGCGCCGAGAACATGGACTGGATGACGTCGACCGGCAGCTCGCCATAGGCCTCGAGCAGGGGAGATGTGGCCTCGACTGCACGCGCCAGCGCCCGGGCCTGCCCTACCTGCTCGCCGTGGAAGTTCCACGGCGTGGCCAGAAGGCCTAGGGCCGACACGTCCGCGGGGCGGCTGGCAGCAAGCGCCAGCGCAAGCAAGCCACCCATACAGTAGCCGACCACGGGGACCGGGCCGCCGGCGGCGTCCCGAGCAGCGCCCAGCGCGCCGGCAAGCGGCCCCAAGATATAGGCCGTGAGATCAAACTTTCGTTCGTCGGGCCCCGGCGCACGCCAGTCGACGAGCAGAGGGCGCAGCCCGGTCTCGCCGGCCATCCAGCGCATCAGGCTGCGGCGTTCCGACAGGTCGAGGATATAAGCTCGGTTAATCAGCGACGGCACAAATAGGACGGAACGGCCATCCGCGGGGCCATAGTCGATCAGGCGCGTGGCACCCGACTCCCAAAGCGTGGGCGGGTCTCCTAGGCGTCTTCGATAGGGATGGTGGCGATAGATGTCGACGCCGGTCGAGAAGGCGGCAAGCCGGGCCGCGATCTCGCCTTCCACGGCAACGGTGAAAGGGTCAAGTCCGCTTGCGCTTTGTGGCGGCAGGCTTTTTTGTAGCCTTTCCGCGCGCGGCGCGATGTCCGGATTCCAAGAGACGGAGTCGTTCCTCAACATCGGCAAGACGTCGCGTGAGCTCGACCAGCTGTTGATCGCGGTCAGTATGTGTAGCGGTAGCGGCCGCGGTCCCAGCCGCGGCGGCGGGTTGGTCGGAGGGGCCATCGGATTGATCCGTTGTTGAGCTTGCGGGGGAGCCGAAGGGCCCCGTCATCTGCGCCATCATCGCAGCTAGACCGGGAACGGCCATTGGGTTCGCAATCGCGCCGAGCTGTTGCATCGTGTCGAAGAAACGCGCGGTTTGTTCGGCTAGGTCCGGGTTAGCCGCCATCGCCGTGAGTTGGTCCTCCCACAGGTCGAGATACTGGCGCGCGAGGGTGGTGAAGTCCGGCTGGTTGCTCATGATGTTGGACTATAGCCTTGGGTTTCCCGGAATCGCTACCCGGTCGTCGCCCGTCCCGCCCCGGAGTCGCATTTCATTCGTCATACGCTGCGGTGCAATATAATTTCGGTTTCTGCTAAACTAAAATTCTCCCCATGCAAACATTGCGGTGCCGTAAGCCATGGCCGATCCCGACAAGACCGATCCAATCATCATTAAGAAGTACGCCAACCGGCGCCTCTACAACACGGCGACGAGTAAGTATGTGACTCTCGACGATTTGGCGGAAATGGTAAAGGCGGGTACCAATTTTGAGGTGGTCGATGCGAGGTCGGGCGAGAACATCACCCGTTCGGTCCTGACCCAGATCATCTTCGAGGAAGAGAGCAAAGGGCATAACCTCCTGCCGGTTAGCTTCCTCCGCCAGCTGATCCAGTTCTACGGTGACAGCCTGCAGACGATGGTACCGAACTATCTCGAGGCCTCTATGGACGCCTTCTCGCAGAACCAGGATCGCATGCGCGAATATATGAAGGGCGCGATCGGTCATTCCATGAACCCGTTTGCGCAATGGGAAGAACTGGGCCGCCAGAACATAGCAATGTTCGAGCGTGCGTTTCAGATGTTTGCCCCCTATGGGGCGGGTGGCGGCGAGGGGACCGAGGGTTTCTCGGGCGCTACGCCGGACAAGGCTAGTAATGATGGCAAGCTCGACGATCTGAAGACCCAGATCGAAAATCTGCGTAAGCAGCTCGACGAGATGTCACGCTGACGTGGCGTGTATTTATGCCAGTCGGGATCGATCTCCGACCGGCCGCGGCGAAGGCAGGCCTATTCTTTTTTGGTGCCAGAACAGGTTATCTTCCTGCCGAACGAAATCACCCTTTTCAAGGTCGATGCGTCGACCGTTGATAGCCTTGTTTAGGCGGCTTTGGTCCTTCAAAACCTGTTCCGAGTTGTGCCGTGGATTGCGGTGGGTGCCCACGATCGCGTATTCAAGATGACGCACGGTGCTGCTCATGGCATCGCGAAGTCCGAACGCGGGGAAGCAGATGGCGACGACTGTCAGGGAGCTAATTGAATCGGGTGCAGAGGAAGATGTCGCGATCGCGGCACCGGACCGTAAGCCCATGACCTATGGCGGCCTGCGGGCGCTGGTGACCAGGACGGTCGCCGACATGAACGCCTTGGGTGTCGCACGCAACGACAGGGTGGCCATCGTGATGCCCAACGGGCCTGAGATGGCGACCGCCTTCGTTGCGGTAGCGGCGGGAGCGACTACAGCTCCGCTGAATCCGGCCTACCGGGCCGAAGAGTTCCGTTTCTACCTCGAGGATCTGAATGCGAAGGCCCTTTTCGTCGAGGCGGGCAGCGAATCGCCTGCGATCGAGGTGGCCCGGTCGATGGATGTGCCGATTCTGGAGCTTGCCGTCCCTGCGGACGCCCCGGCGGGGACGTTCGAAATTCAGGGTGGCGCACCGGCGGGAAGCGCGTCTACCTCTGCCAGGCTTACGGAGTCGGATGACGTCGCGCTGGTGCTACACACCTCGGGCACTACGTCGCGCCCAAAGATCGTACCCCTGAGTCAGGCCAATATTTGCGCCTCGGCGCAACATATTGGCGCCACCTTAGCTCTGACGCCCGCCGATCGCTGCGTAAACATCATGCCGCTGTTCCATATTCACGGCCTGATTGCTGCCGTCCTGTCGAGCCTCGCCGGTGGCGGTAGCATATATTGCACGCCCGGCTTCGATGCACTTCGGGTCTTCCGCTGGTTTGCGGATGCGCAGCCCAGCTGGTACACGGCGGTACCTACTATGCACCAGGCGATCGTCGCGCGGGCGAGCCGGAACGCTGCCTCGGTGGCGGCGATGAATCTGCGTTTTATTCGGTCCTCCTCGTCCTCGTTACCACCGCAGGTGATGGCTGCGGTCGAGGATACATTCGGTTGTCCGGTAATCGAGTCCTACGGCATGACAGAGGCGGCGCATCAGATGGCGTCGAACCCTCTACCGCCGGCCGCGCGTAAGCCGGGATCGGTCGGCATCGCTGCCGGGCCGGAGGTCGCCATAATGGATGAAGGCGGCAACATCCTAGCTCAGGGCGAGATCGGCGAAATCGTGATTCGAGGGCCAAATGTGACGTCGGGCTACGAGGCCAACGACAAGGCCAATGTGGAAGCGTTCATCGATGGCTGGTTCCGCACTGGCGATCAGGGTCAGTTCGACGACGAGGGCTATCTCAGCCTTACCGGCCGCTTGAAGGAGATTATCAACCGTGGGGGCGAGAAGGTCAGCCCGCGAGAGGTTGACGAGATCCTGCTGGATCATCCGGCGATCGACCAAGTGGTGACGTTCGCCTATCCTCATGACAAGCTCGGCGAGGAAGTCGGCGCCGCGATCGTCCTGAAGGAAGGCGCGGAGGCCGATGAGGCGTCGGTCCGGGATTTTGCAGCCGGGCATCTGGCCGACTTCAAGGTGCCGCGCAAGGTGATATTTCTGGAAGAGATTCCTAAGGGCGCGACGGGCAAGCTGCAGCGTATCGGCCTGCACGAGAAGCTCGGACTGTAGGTGCGCGATGAAGGTATGCATCTTCGGGGCCGGTGCCATCGGTGGCTACATGGCGGTCGAGCTTGCGGTGGCGGGCGAGGCGGAGGTGACCTGTATCGCGCGGGGCCCGCACCTTGCGGCGATGCGAGATAGTGGTTTGCGGCTGATCTGCGAGGATGCCGACGACAAGCTGGTTACGGTCAATTGCACCGACGACCCGGCCAAGGCCGGGCCTCAGGATGTCGTGATCGTTACCCTCAAGGCCCATTCTGCGGCGGCGGTGGCCGACCGGATGGCGCCGCTGCTCGGGCCGGAGACGGCGGTGGTGACGGCCCAGAACGGCGTGCCCTGGTGGTATTTCTACAAGCTGGGCGGCCCGTTCGAGGACACACGGGTGGCTTCCGTCGATCCGGGGAACCGGCAGTGGGATCTGATCGGGCCGGAACGTGCGATCGGTTGCGTCGTCTACCCGGCCACCGAGATCGTAGAGCCCGGGGTCATCCGTCACGAATACGGCAACCGTTTTACCCTCGGCGAGCCGTCGGGCGAGAAGACCGAGCGGGTGCAGGCGCTGGCGGCGCTACTCTCGAATGCCGGCTTTCGGGTCCCGGTGCGTCCGCGCATCCGCGATGAGATGTGGGTTAAGCTCTGGGGCAATGTCTCGCTAAACCCGATCTCGGCGCTGACCGGGGGTACGCTGGTCGAGATAATCGACGACTCGGATGTCTGTGCGGTGGTCCGCGCGGTGATGGTTGAGGCCCAGACCGTCGGTGAGGCGCTGGGTGTCAAGTTTGCGATCGACGTGGATAAGCGAATCGCTGGTGCACGTGATGTGGGTGAACACAAGACCTCGATGCTGCAGGACCTCGAACTGGGCCGGCCAATGGAGATCGATGCTCTGGTCGCCTCGGTTCAGGAGCTGGGTCGCATCGTGGATGTGCCGACTCCCGCGGTCGACATCGTTCTGGGGCTGGTGCGCCAGCGTGCCCGGCTGGCGGGCTGTTACGACGGCTGACTGTCTTTGGGCTTCAAGCGCCGCACCAGTAGTTCGATGTTCGGATCATCGGCGAAATGCACGCTGAGTTTTGGCAGGGACAGTGCGACCGCAGCTACCGATATCGCCGCGAGGCCGCTGTAGGCGAAGAGGCTGGTGTCCGGGATGCGCCGCCGGCAGGAGCTGAAATTCCCGGTCAAGGTGGCGACAGACGGTATCTAGGCAACGGAGAATGTGGCGTCGACGATCGCCTCGGTGCGTGCACCCACACCGAACCCCTCGCTGTGGAGGTTCGAGACGAAGCATAATGCGCGGTTCCGGTCGGGGTCGGCGATGGCGCGCGCGCCGCCGGAACCGAGATGACCGAAGGCATTTTCGTTGGGACCCATGGCCGTCCCACCCGGCGGGTTCTTGGCATAGCCCATGGCATAACGCATAGCCCGTCCGGTCATACCGTCGGCGGCCTCAGTCCACTGGGTCTCGGTGGCGCGTGCGACTGCCTCGCGGGAAAGGATGCGTGTGCCATCGATCTCGCCGCCATTGGCCAGCATGGCATAGATGCGAGCCATCGCGCGGGCCTCGCCAAAGCCGCCGAAAGAGGGGATGCCGGCCGTACGGAACTCGAGGCTGTTCTGGGTGTCTGTATTCATAGGGTTCGGGTTGGGTCGCCAGGCGCGCGACAACGGCGTCTCGCCGTTCGAGGCTTGAGCGGCCATGGCGCTGCCTGCCGGGTTGGGCTCTAGGTCGGCGATACGCGCCACGTCGTCGGCGTTGACACCGATCTGGTAGTCAGCGCCAAGCGGCCTGCAGATGTTCTGGTGGATGAAGTCCCGGATCGGTGTGCCGGTGACCCGGCGGACGACCTCGCCGGCCAGATACCCGATGTTGACGGTGTTGTAGGCGCCCCTCGAACCCGCGGGCCAAGCGGGTTCCTGAACCTCGAGCGCGGCGATCATCCGATCATAGTCGTAGATATCGCCTGCCGCGGTCGCATCGGCAAAGCAGACCCCACAATTGTGGGAGATGATGTGCCGTACTAGGACAGCGTCCTTACCGTTCTGCGCGAACTCGGGCCAGTAGGTCGCGACCGGCGCATCGAGATCGACCTGTCGCCTGTCGGCGAGGATGTGCAACGCCGTCGCACACATGCTTTTAGCGATCGAGTACATAATGCACAGCGTGTCCTCGCGCCAAAGCCTGCTGCGCGCGCTGTCCATGTGTCCGCCCCAGATATCGACGACCTTCTCGCCGTCCTGATACACGGCGACGGCGCTGCCGATCTCATCATGTTCAGAGAAGTTGCGCGCTAACGAATCGCGGACGGCGACGAAGCCCGGTTCACAGTCGCCGTGGATTTCGATGGTGCCGTTCACCGTCATGGAGCTAGCGCGTGCAGAGGGGCTGAAGCACGACCGCGAGGTCGAGCAGGACCTCGTCACTGCCGGCCCAGCCGATGAAGGATAGGCCCACCGGACAGCCATCAACCTCGGCGGCAGGCACCGTCACCTGGGGCAGGCTGGTGTGGCCCGAAATGCAAGTCAGCGCCATGGTGTTAGCCCGGAAGAACTCCAGATCGTCGGCACCTGCGTCGAGCGGCGGCGCAATCACCGGCGCGGTCGGCAGGCACAGGATCGTCCCGGGCTTGGCCAGAGTCGCGAGGCGTGTGCGGACCCGGTCGCGCACGGCATTGGCGGCGTTCGTTTCCTCGTCGGTGATGTCGGCGGCCATGGCGAAGCGTTCGCGGATGCCCGGGCCAAGATTGGCGTTATGTTCGGTTGCCCAAGGGACGTTGGTCTGTTTAACCTCGCCGGCCTGAAGCACTCGGAAAGCGTCCCACCAGACATCCAGCGTTTCGTCGCCCGCGACCTCAACGGCCTCTGCGTCCGGCAGCACAGCGGCGGCGGCATCGAGCACTGACTTTAGCGCGGCTCGCACGTCGGGGGTCGCTCGATCAAAGGCGTCGGTGAGAACCCGCATGCAGGTGATTGCGCCGGACACGCCCGAGTCGTCGAGCAGGACAGGCCCGATGGCGCGGAAGAGTGCGGCATCGTTGGCGAACCAGCCCGCCGTGTCGAAGGAGGGCGCCATCGGATGGGCGTTCGACAGATCAACCCGACCATGGGTCGGGCGGATGCCGTAAAGGCCGCAGAACGAGGCCGGGATACGCACCGAGCCGCCCGTGTCGGAGCCAAGCGTGAAGTCGCACATGTTTGCCGTGAGTGCGGCCGCGGACCCCGAGGAGGACCCGCCGGGCATTCGACCCGGCGCGCGCAGGTTCTTTGGCGCGCCGTAATGGGCGTTATCGCCAGACAGGCTGTAGAAGAACTCGTCGCAGATGGTGATGCCGACGATATGTGCCCCGGCGTCTAGGAGTTGCTGCACCGCGACTGATGTCGCCGTCTTTGGCTCAACCCAGTCGTAATAGTCCGGGCTGCCGTTCGACAGCTTGCGCCCGGCGATGTGATAGAGGTCCTTGACGGCGAAGGTCTTGCCTGCGAGCGGGCCCTCTGCCGCACCAATGATGGGTTCGGTAATGTTGAACGGCACGAATGCGCCGACAGGGTCTGCGGGAATCTTCACATCGGCCATGATCGTTCAGCCCTTCTTTCGCTGGGCGCCAGATGTCTTCTTCCGGGATTTCGCCGTGGGGCGCTCCTTGTTGAACCAGTCGAGGATCTGCTCCCCGTCCCAGCACACAACGCCCGGCTGGGCGAGGATGTGCTCGAAGGTCTCCCGCACATAACGAATCCGGTGCGGCGAGCCCGAAAGGTAGGGATGCATCGCGACGGCCATGATCCGGGTGTGTTCGTGGCTCTCAGCATAGACCGTGTCGAAATAGTCCAGCGAGCGGGTCTTGAACTCCCGGGACTGGTGATGCTGGATCGCCATCATCACGATGTCATGCAGCTCGTAGTTGTAGGGCAATGCCACCATCGGCTTGCCAACGGTGGTCTTCAGCCGGACGGGCTGGTCGTCGAGCACCCAGTCGCCGATATATTCGACGCCGGCGTCGGCCAGATGGTCGATGGTCTGGTAGGTCTGGGTCAGGCCCGGGCCGAACCAGCCGCGCGGCCGCTTGCCGCAGAAGTCGCCGATAATCTTGAGGGACTTGTCAATAACAGCACGCTCGTCCTTAAGCTTGTGCATTGGCATCTGCTCGTAGGAGTGGGCGTTGAACTCCCAGCCCGCCTCGAGCACGGCCTCAGCCGCGCGCGGATATTCTTCGATGGTGCGTGCATTGAGGGTGACCGTCGGCCGCACGCTGAGATCCTCGAGCATTGACTTTATGCGCCAGAATCCGACCCGCATGCCGTATTCGTGCCAGCTCCAGTTGGGATGGTCGGGGATCATCGGTACGCCTTGGGGCGGCGGGATGACCATGCGGGCCATGGCGCGGACGATGTCCCAGACCTCTAGCGCTAGGATTGGCCATAGGACCAGCTTTGCGCCATCCGGCAGGGCCAGCGGCTTGCGATCGTCGATAGCAGAGAAGGGCAGGCGGTCACCCGGTTTCATTCCATCCATTCGGTCCTCCCGGTCGTGGCTATTTTGTAATCGCGCAGCGCGTTCAAGCTTGCGAGTGATTATAATGGCGGGAACAACGCGACAAAAGAGACGCCGCACACGACTGGTATGTCATGTTCGCGGCGACGCTGCGGGGATGAGGATATGAATGAAACGACCGGAAGCGCGGACGTGGTGCTGATCGAGCGCGATGGCGACATTGCCACCGTCGTGCTCAATCGCCCAGAGAAACTCAACGCGCTCAACAAGGCAATGTGGACGCAGGTTGCTGAGGTTATGCGCGAGATCGGCGCCGACGACGACGTCCGCTGTGTCGTGCTACGCGGCGCCGGCGACAAGGCCATGGGACCCGGCGCGGATATCTCCGAGTTTTCGGTCGAGCGTGCTAATGCCGAGCAAGCTGAGGCCTATGGCGGATTGATGCACAACGCGATGCATGCCATCCGTGATTGCCCGCACCCGGTGATTGCCATGATCAAGGGGTTGTGCGTGGGCGGGGCGCTGGAGATCGCGCTGATGTGCGATATGCGGATCTGCGGCGAGGGCTCGCGCTTCGGCGTGCCAATCAATCGGTTGGGGCTGGTCATGGCGTATCCGGAGGTGGAGGCTCTGGTAGAGCTTGTTGGCCGTTCCGTCGCACTCGAAATTCTGTATGAGGCTCGCGTGTTCGGCGCGGCCGAGGCCAGAGAAAAGGGGTTGGTCAACCGGGTCGTTGCCGACGATGCGGTCGATGAGGAGGCCTATGCCACCGCCCGGCGGATCGCCGATGGTGCGCCGTTAGTCAATCGCTGGCACAAGAAATTTGTGGACCGGGTGCTGGCGGGCGGGCCGCCGCTCACCGAGGCCGAGGCGAAGGAGGGCTTTGCCTGCTTCGACACGGAAGATTTTAACATCGGCTTCAAGGCGTTCCTCGCTAAGGAAAAGCCGGAGTTCAAGGGGAAGTAGAATGACTGACAAGAACACCGGTATGCTGCATGGCCTGAAGGTTATCGAGATGAGCCACATCATGGCTGCACCCACCTGCGGCCAGATGCTGGCCGACATGGGTGCAGACGTGGTCAAGGTCGAGCGAGTACCTGGCGGCGACGACACGCGCCGCTTCGGCGAGGGCGAGCATGGGGATTCCGCCGCATTCGCAATGATGAACCGCAACAAGCGCGGCTTCGCCGTGAACACCAGGAGCGATGAAGGCCGCGCGGCACTGAAGCGGATCATCGTTCAGGCCGACGTGTTCATAGAGAATTACCGTAAGGGGGCAATGGAGCATTTCGGGATTGGCTGGGAGGAGATGCACGTACTCAACCCTAGGCTGATCTATTGCTCAGTCTCCGGATTCGGACGAACCGGACCCTATGCCGAGCGCGGTGGCTTCGACCTGATCACCCAGGCCATGTCGGGAATCATGAGCATCACCGGCGAGGCGCCGGGCCGCCCGCCGGTCAAGGTTGGTGCCCCGATCACCGATATCACGGCGGGGATACTATCGGCCGTTGGCATCCTCGGCGCGGTTGCTCATCGCTACGAGACAGGTGAGGGGCAGTATGTGGATTCCTCTCTCTATGAGGCCGGAATCCTGCACACCTTCTGGCAGACCGCGATCTACCAGACGAGCGGCGAGATTTCGCAGCCCATGGGCTCCGCCCATCCCCTGTCGGCGCCCTACCAGGCGTTTCCGACCAAGGACACCTCGCTGGTGGTTGGTGCGGCCAACCAGAACACTTGGCTTAAGTTCGTTGATGCGATCGATGCCGGCGAGCTGGCCGCAGATCCCCGCTTCAAGACGTCGAACAAGCGGATGGAAAATCTCGACGCGCTGGTCGAAAACTTGACGGAGATTCTGAGCCATCGCACGACAGGCGAATGGCTCGAGCGGCTCGAGGCGGCGGGGGTGCCCGCTGGGCCGGTCTACAACGTGAAGGAGATGAGCGAGGACCAGCACACGATCGCCCGCGGCATGATCGAGCGGGTGCCCGCAGCAACGGGTGGCACGCACGGGGTGATTGCCCATCCGGTGAAATACTCCGCGACGCCGACATCGATCCGGCGTGGCGCGCCGCTGGTCGGCGAGCACAGCCGGGAGGTTCTGGCGGAATACGGCTTCGCGGCGGACGAGATTGAGGGACTGATCGCGTCGGGCGCGGTCCACGAGTCGGACGCCACCGCGCAGGCGGCCGAGTAGGTGCCCCAGAGGTGGTTCTTTAGGGAGTCCCAGACGGGTGAGTCGGGCTCTTCGAGACCCGCAAACACCTCGAAATGGTTGGCGTCGGGGACGGCGATCAACACGGTCTCGGTCTGTTCGGCGAGCGCCGCATTAAAGGTCGTCGCCCGGCGCGCGTTAGAGATCGAACAGGTCGTCCGGATCGTCGCCGCAGGGGAGGTCGCGCGCGTCAGAAGGGTCATCCGCGGAATCGCTCGAAAGGGCCTTCAGGTCTTAGCGGTCTTGGTCGGTCACGAGCTTCTTGTAATGGAGAGTGAGCCCATCTTGCGTTTAGTTGCTGAAGACCTTGTTGGACATGAGTGTGGCTTTTCCGGGTCGAGGTAAGAGATTGACGGATGGTCCTGCGGGGAACACGCTGTCGGCAACATCGGAGGATAGCATCATGGCGGACGGCGATATCAAGTCGATCGAGGAGTTGGTCGAACATTATGGCGAGCCTCAGGGCTATATAGGCGAGAAGGAGAAGCCGGCGCTCAGCGAGCATTGCAAGCACTTCATTGCGTTATCGCCCTTCTGCGTACTATCCACGTCGGCGGCCGGTGACGGCCTCGCGGACTGTAGCCCGCGCGGCGACGCGCCGGGATTCGTGCATGTGATAGACGACACTACGATCGCCATTCCGGACCGGCCGGGAAACCGACGCACGGACACGTTCCACAACATCCTCGAGAACCCTGAGGTCGCGATCATGTTCACGGTGCCGGGCCTGAACGAGGTGCTCCGCCTCAACGGCCGGGCGCGGCTGACCACTAAGCCGGCGCTTCTGGAGAAGATGGTCGCCAACGGCAAGACGCCGCTCGCCGCGCTGGTGATCGATATCCGTTACGTCTACTTCCACTGCGGCAAGGCGATCGTGCGCGCGGACCTGTGGAATGCGGACAAACAGGTTGATCGCAAGGACTTTCCGACCCTAGGTCGGATCAACGCCGACTGGTACGGCGCGGACGCCGACGAGATCGACGCTCGACTGAAGGATGAGTACGCGAACAAACTCTACTAGAGCGCGCGGCGTCTAACCCTCGAGGCCTGCGTTGAAACTGTAGCCGAGCTTTTCGATCTCGGCCATCACCTCGTCGCCGAACTTTTCGCGCAGCTCCGCGCCGACGCTCGGCGCGTATTCCACGTCGCGCAGCGGGCCCTGTAGGGTGACGTGGAGCAGGCCGCGCTCTTCGGAGATGTTTTCGAACCGGCGCATAACGCCTGGCGGCACCGAGATCGTGTCGTAGAGTCCCAGCTCCATCGCATGTTCTCCGGCATCCCCCCACTCGATCCGGAAGCGGCCCTGCAGGCAGGTGAAGGTCTCGGTGGTGTGGGCGTGGGAGTGGAGCCCCGGGCCATTCCCCGCTTCACACTCGGCGATCACGACCGCGAACCCCTCGGGACCCGGGATCACCCCGTTGCCCCAGGGCGTGTCGACACTGGTTGAGGCGATGACGGTGCGGGTCGCGCGCGCCGTCATCATCTCGCGGGCCTCGGTCGGGATCTTCCCGGCGGTCCGGTCCTTGTTCGCGGGCAGATCGTTGAAGCGCGCGATGTAGCGCTCCATCTCCTCGGGGCTCGGGGTCTTGGTGCGCATGGGGCTTAGTCCTGTAGAATGCGGTTCGTGACGATTGACGCATGTCGTGGCGGTCCAAATCAACCGGAAGAAACAACATGAACAGCGAAGCGGCGGAATTCTATGCGGACGGGCTGCGACTCGCCGGCACTTTCACGCGGGCCGAGGTCGATGGGCCCGCGCCCGCGATCATCTGTGTGCATGGCTATACGGGGCGCAAGGAGACCTACATGCCGCCCTTCGTGCGCGACCTGACCGGCGCCGGTTTCCACACGCTGGATTTCTATCATCGCGGCTTCGGCGACAGTGCCGGGATCGCCAACCGGATCGATCCCGAGGAACAGGTGCGCGACATCCTGGCGGCGCGGATCTGGCTCGCCGAGCGTCCGGAGGTGGACGCTGGCCGGATCGCACTGATGGGGCTTAGCCATGGCGGCGGCGCGTCGATCAAGGCGGCCGCGGTTGATCCCGGGATCGCGGTCATCGCGACGGTGGGCGCGCCCGGCAACGGCGAACGCTGGCAGCGCTCCAAGCGGACTACGGCCGGTTGGGACGAGCTCTTGGAGACCCTCGCCGAGGACCGGATCGCCCGGGCGTTGACAGGTGAGTCCAAACGCCTGCCCTATCAGCAGCTCTCGCCGCCGGGCCCCGCCGAACGCGATGCCTTCAAGACCATGTACAAGACCGAAGACGCCTATCCGGACGGCTATCCGCTGGAGAATGTCGAGCTTGCCTGCGGCTTCGCGGCCGAGGACTGGGTGGAGCGGATTGCGCCGCGTCCGATCCTGATCGTGCATGGTGAGAAGGACACGATGGTCCGCCTGGAGGAGGGCGAGGGGCTGTTCGCTAACGCCGGCGACCCGAAGGAGATGATGATCATCCCCGACATCAATCATGCGGAGGTTTACGAGCCCCGCAACCCTGAGGTTTATGGGCGGGTGATCGCGAAACTGTGCGAGTTCTATCGTGCGAATCTGGGCTAGCGTCAGTGCCGTTATCGGGCTGCTACTAGCCGGGGCTCCGGCGACGGCGGACGAAATCCCCGTCGATGTGGAGCTGGTGCTCGCCGTCGACGTGTCCGCCTCGATCGACGGCGGCGAGGTCAACCTTCAGCGGATCGGCTATGTTCAGGCCCTGACCGACCCGCGGGTGATCAACGCCATGCTATCGGGCCCGCTAGGTCGGGTGGCGGTGACATATGTGGAATGGTCGGAGACTCAAAAGATGACCGTCGGCTGGACCGTGATCGCCACTGCACGCGACGCTGTTGCCTTCGCGGCGGCGGTGGACGCGAGCCCGCTGCCCTTGGGCGGGATCACCTCTATCACCGGCGCGCTCGACTTCACATCCGCCCTTTTTGACGCCAACGGCATCGAGGGAACGCGGCAGGTCATCGATGTTTCAGCCGACGGGCGGGATTCGCGCGGCATCGAGGAGGAGGTAGCGGCAGCCCGCGACCGGGCGCTGGCGAAGGGCATCATCATCAATGGGCTGGTGATAAACCCGAAGCAGGAGCAGAACGAGATCGAGGGGGTGAAATACGACCTCGACGGCTACTTCCGCGAGGTGGTGATCGGCGGGCCCGGGGCCTTCACCGTGGTGACGGCATCGGCGACCGATTTTCCGCGCGCCTTGGTTAACAAGCTGGTGCTCGAGATCGCTGCGCGCGACGGGTTTCAGCCGGGCGATCATATGTGATAGGAAGCGAGATCTCGCGAACCTGCGTGGCCGTCAGACAACAAACGAAGCATTCTTTCGAGTGAGGGGATACCCGTGAACAGCGACATCCGAGATTGCATTGCGCCCGACCGTAACCCGCGCAAGCCGAATATCACTCTGCCCAAGGGCTCGATCGACACCCATGTGCATGTGTTTGAGGACAAATATCCGCTGTCACCGGGCCGCGGCTACAACCCACCGGAATCGAATCTAGACGATCTCAAGCACCTGCATGCGACGCTCGGTATTGACCGGGTTGTGTTCACCCAGCCCTCGGTATATGGCACCGACAACTCCGCCATCCTCGATGGCATGAACGCGCTTAACGCCGAGACCCCGAACCGGGCTCGCGGCGTGTGCGCCATGACCATGGACTTCACCGACGCGCAGCTTCAGGATCTCGACTATCAAGGTATCGTTGGCGTGCGTCTGAACATCGACAACAAGGGCGGCATGCCGCTCGAGCTCGACCAGATCGCCGAGTTGGAGGCACGCATCAAGCCGTTCAACTGGCACATCGAGTGGCTGTTTCCCGGCAAGGACATCGTTGCCTTGATGCCCGTATTTGAGAAGATGACCACGCCCATGTCGATCGGTCACTTCGCCTATCAGCCCGCCGCTGCGGGCGTCGAAGCCGAGGGTTTCCAGGCGCTGCTGAAGCTGGTGCGCGACGGCAATACCTGGATAAAGATTTCGGGCGCTAACCGGGTTAGCGCTACCGACCTGCCGCCCTATGACGACTGTCAGCCAATGGCGCGCGCGCTGATCGAGGCGAACGAGGAGCGCGTGATCTGGGGTACGGACTGGCCGCATCCGAATAAGTATGAGGTCAACCCGAACGATGCTGATCCGGTCGAGGCCTTCGGCCTGTGGGTGCCCGACGAGGGCATCCGCCAGAAGATCATGGTGACCAACTCGGAAGCGTTCTATCGGTTCTAGGTGCCATAGGAGTGCTTTGCTCCCCGCCGCTCTTCTCCTAGGCTATTTGTTCGCGTCTCTGGCGCATATGAGAAGGTCGGGGGTGGCGCCGCTGACTGACGCGCTGGCGAGTGCCGGGTAGTGCTCGATGGATCCGCCGATGACGCCAGCGCGGGGATGGGCCGCACTCAACGCGGCGGGAGGAAAGGCATGACGAAGCGAACTGAAGACATCACGGTGCCGCTGCGCGGCGGCGAGACCATGAACGCTCATGTGGCTTACCCAGACCGGAAACCGGCGGGCGCGATCATCGCCATTATGGAGATCTGGGGCGTCAATAACACCATGCGAGCCCACGCTCAGGAGTTCGCCGAGGCTGGCTGGATCACGCTGGTCCCCGACCTTTTCTGGCGGCTGGAGCCGGGGGTCGAGCTGTCGGACAGCAACCCCGATCACTGGACCAAGGCGATCGACCTCTATTACGACTTTGACTACGACTTGGGCGTCCGGGACATGGAGGACACGGCGGTCTTCCTGCGGGGATTCCGGGATGGCAACGGCAAGGTCGGTACCGTCGGCTACTGCCTCGGCGGCAAGATGGGTTACCTCATGAGCTGCCGCTCGGACATAGACTGCGCCGTCGCCTACTACGGTACCTATATCGAGCACTCGATCAAGGAGGCGCCGAACCTGTCGAAACCCTTCATGCTGCATCAGGCGTTGGCCGATAAATGGGTCCAGCCCGAGGTCTGCGCCATGATCGAGCGGCGGCTGTCGCCGAACCCGCTGGTCGAGATTCACAAGTATCCGGGCGCGGATCACGCCTTCGCGCGCCACAACGGCACGACCTACAGCGCGCCCGAGGCGGAACGCGCCCTGGCCCTGTCGATCGATTTTTTCAAGAAACATCTAGATTGAGGACACGGACATGGTCGACGTCGCACTGCAGGAGACGATTGCCCACAGATTTCCTCGGCTGATGGCCGCCGGGGTCGATTACAACGACGCTCAGACCGTGCTCAGTACCATCACCCGGATGGAGGAGTGGATGCCGGTCTGGGAAGGACTGGCCGAGGGCCATGAGGCGTTGGGCGATGTTGCGCTGGCCGAAGAGCGTACGCTGACCGCGGGCGAGGCGTTCGTGCGCGCGGCGCTCTACTTCCATATTGGCCAGTCGGTCTCGTTCGGGAACGCCGAGGAGAAAGCGCGAGTGCAGCGCCGCCAGCGCGCGGCCTACGCAAAGGCTGCGCCGCATCTGATTCCGCCGGCCAAAGTGATAGACATACCCTTCGACGCCGACAGCTTCCCGGCCAACCTGCGGGTGCCCGATACGGACGGGCCTGCGCCATGCGTGCTGATCACCTGTGGTGGAGATTCTACCAAGGAGGAGTTTCACACGCTGGAGAACGAGTTCCTGCGTCGCGGGATCGCCACATGCGCCTATGACGGGCCGGGGCAAAGCCTGACCCAGCTCAAGTGGCGTATCCGCCCGGACTGGGAGGTGCCGGTCGGCGCCGTTCTGGACGCTCTCGAAACGCGCCCGGAGATTGACCGTGGCCGCATGGGTATCTGGGGCCGCAGCTTTGGCGGCTATGCCGCGCCGCGCGCGGCGGCCGATCCGCGTATCAAGGCCTGCGTCTCGATCGGCGGCTTCCACAGCATGGCTGGCTTCTGGAACGACATGCCCTTTGCGGTGCAGGACACGCTGCGTTTCGCCTTCGGCGACGACACGGTCGAGGAGGCGGCAGAGACTGCGAAGCTCTACACCCTCAACGGGGTGCTCGGCCGGATCGGTTGCCCGCTGCTAATTGTCCATAGCGAGCTTGACGAGATCTGCCCGGTCGAGGAATCCCAGCGGATGATCGACGAGGCGGGTGACGATGCGGAACTCGTCGTGTTTCAGGAGGGGAACCATGTGTGCGACAACATCCCGTTCAAGTCGCGGCCGCTCATGGCGGACTGGATGGCCGCGAAGCTGGGCGTCTGACGGATGGCCCTGCGCCCATGTGCCCGCCGTCGCGGGGCGTGAGGGTGCAGCCATCCCGCTTGATTTATGCTATTGAGGCCGCAACTAATTGGATTGCGCTCAAGCAAGAACAACCAAAGTCATAGTCACAAAGGGGGTGTGTGATGTCTGAACCGCAGAAGCCTGTTTACAACAATTCACGTTTTCGTGTGGTCGACTACAACTTCGATACGTTCGTCGGCCCGCAGGCGGGCGACAAGTATATCGACGCCACTTTCACCGATCTCGAGACGCGTGAAGCGGTTAAGCTATCGGATTTTGATGGTCAGTGGACTGTGATCGAGACTGGTTCGTCAACCTGCTCGATGTATACGAAGAACATCAAGACCTACAAGGGCATCACCGAGAAATTCCCCGACGTGAATTTCGTCATGGTCTATGTCCGCGAGGCCCATCCGGGCGAGCGTATGGGCCCGCATCAGTCGATGGAGGATAAGTACGAAGCCGCCGCACTGGTTGCGCCGCGCTACAAGGAATTCCGTCGCGTTCTGGTCGACAATCTCGAAGGTGATTTTCACCGCGCCTACGGCGCCATGCCGAACGTAGTCTATATCATCCGGCCAGATGGTACGATCCACTATCGCTGCAACTGGGCAGCCCCGCATCTGATCGAGGCATCGCTCGAGGACCGGGAGAATTATCACCGGATCGAGAACGCGCCGACGGCCGATCTGCGTGCGTCCCGTGCAATGGGGCACATGATCCGCACCATGTGGACCGGCGGCTTCATCGCGCTCTACGACTTCTTCAAGAACGCGCCGCTGACTGTTGCCAAGCATGTGCAGATAGACCGCTACTATGCGAAGCATGGCCGGTTCCGCAACCAGCCGCTCTCTCAGGAGGAGATCGACGCCCGCATCGCGGCGGGTGAGGCCGATGCGGAAGAGGCGCCCGCACCCGGCGAGGCACCTAAGCAGGCCGCCGAGTAACGCGGCTACCGACATTCTGGTTTAACGGCGCCGGCCGTCCGCTTCATGCGGGCGGCCGGTGGTTTTTCCGCGGCCGCCTCGATGTGCCACCCGTTATGAGCAATACTACATGAGCGATACGCCCTTCGGTATCTCGCTACGCTTCGCGCTGTTCTACGGCGCGCTGTTTTTCGTGCTTGGCGTGCTGTTGCCCTTCTGGCCTATCTGGCTCGAAAGCCGGGGTCTCTCGGCTGTGGATATTGGCATCGTCCTAGCCGTGGGGCCGTGGCTGCGGGTGCTGGTTGATCCGATCATCACCCGAACGGCAGACCATGCGGGTGCCGGCCGACGGATGCTGATCCTCGCCGCGGCGGTCAGTCTCGTCGCGTTTGGGGGCTTCGTGACTGTCTCGTCCTTCTGGCCGATCCTACTCATCACCCTAGTTTTCGCGCCCGCCTATCACGCGCTGATCCCGCTGGGTGATTCACAGGCAATGACGGCGGTCGAGCGTCACGGGCTCGACTACGGTCGGCTGCGGCTTTGGGGTTCGGCGACCTTCATCGTCGGGACGCTCGGGGTCGGGGCGCTCCTGACCGGGCGGGATCCAGACCTGATTCTAGTCGTCGTCGGGGCGGGCCTCGTCGTGGTGCTGGTAACAACATTCGCGCTACGCGAACAGAACGAGGCGCGCGGCCATGCGCACTGGTCGACGGTGTTGGCCTTTGTCCGCGACCCGCACTTCCTTGCTTTCGTCCTGGCCGCGAGCGCGGTGCAGGCGAGCCATGCCGTCCTCAACGGCTTCTCGGGCATTCACTGGAAGGCAGCAGGGTATTCCGAACTGGTGATCGGGCTCCTGTGGGGCGGCAGTGTGCTGGTCGAGATCATCCTGTTTGCCTTCAGCGGTGCGGTGATCGCGCGGTTCGGCGCGCCGCGGCTACTGGTGCTGGGGGCGTGTGCGGCACTCTTCCGCTGGCTACTTCTCGCCCAGACGCCGACCCTGCTCGGGCTCACGACGGCGCAGCTGCTGCACGCCCTGACCTTCGGCGCGACCTATCTGGCAACCATGCATTTCATCGCAAGCCATGCCCCTGATGGGCTGAAGGCGACGGCTCAGGGCGCCTACGCCTCGATCTCCGGCATTGTGATGGGGCTCTCGCTGATTGCGGCGGGCGAACTCTACGAATCCCTAGCGGGGGACGCCTTCTACGGCATGGCCGGGCTTAGCGCGGTGGCGCTGGTGATTGCGCTCGCCGTCCTGCGCCGTAGTCCCTAGACCTCGACCCAGTCGTCCCCGACCTTGAGCCGGTGGCCGATCTCGCAGGGCAGGGTGAGCGCCTGCTCGGCGAAGCAGCCCTTCTTGGAAGCTTCGATCAGTCGTTTGATGTCATCGACCGGGGCGTCACTTCCTACGTCGATGTCGATATCAAAGCCGATCGGCTGGGAGACATAGGGGCGGCGACCATGTTGCTCGATGCGCCAGTGGAAGTTTGCGCTCATCACTATGTTCTTGATCGGGATGCGCAGCCGCTTGGCGAAGGCCTTCATCTGGGTCACCAGGCAGGTCACCACGCCGGCGGCAAAATAGTGCAGCGGCATGGGCGCCGACGTGTCCCCGCCATGTAGTTTGCCCTCGTCTGTCTCGAGCGTGATCGAGGAGTTCGAATACTGCGAGGTGATGGTTACCTCGCTCTTCATCTTGCTCAGCGAGCGGGCTTGAGCGTCGAAGACGATATCGATCGTGCGCAGCCCGGAAAAAGAGGCGGCCTCCGGAGAGGCCGCCTCGTCGGTTTTGGTGATGGACGTGTCCCTAGATCGACTTGCGGTTCTTCGGAATCACCGGCATCAGTAGATAGGACTTGTGCTTCGGTCCGGTATGGATCGTCGTCTTGCCGCCGAAGATTTCCTTCGGGCGATCGGTCGGATGATCGTGCAGGAACACGCCCGAACCGCGCGACGGGATATAGGCATCCATCGACGGTCCCGGCCGGTCGAAATCTTGACCCGCGATGTTGATCGAGATCTGGTAACCCTTGGGTAGCACGATGCACTGGGGCCAGATCTCGATATCAACCTCGTAAATCTCGCCCGGTGTAATCATTTGCTTGTCATCGTGACTATGGTAAGGCCGCCACGGCTCAGATTTCTCCTCGTCCAGCTTCCGGTGTGACACCCGCAGCCAGCCTTGGGCTATCGGTGTCTTGGGGTCGACTGTGCCCTGAAAGTAGACCTCGCGGCCCTTCTCCGACCAAGCCTGTACCGTTAGGAACAGATCACAATCCTTGGTCGTGGACGAGACATAAAGCTTCGCAGCCATCGGTCCCGTGAACTCGGTCTCGCGGGCCAGCGGGGGAGACTTCCAGGTGATGCCTCGGGTTAGCGCGCGGAACTCCTTCTTACGGTTGGCCTTCGGCACCTTAGTGTCGATTTTGCCCTTGCCGCTGGCGTCTAGGTAATACTTGGTCCACTTCGTGCCCTTGAGCGGCCACTCGCTTTCCTTACGCAGTTCCACCTCGTCGGTAAAGGGTCGGCGCAGGTTTACCCAGACCTTGGGTTCCCGATTCCAGCCGTTTTTCTCGCCCTTGAGGTAGTAGTCGAAAAAGCGCTTCTGCAGCTCCATACCGTATTCGAGGTAGAACCATTCCTCGTGGCGTCCCGGGTGGCCTTCGAGCCACTTCTGGCGCGAGGCAGCTTGGGTGAAAGCCTCGAAGTTGCCGCGCGGATGTAGGCCGAACCCGGCCCAGCTTGCCGCTGACAGAAACGGTACCTTGACCTTCGACCAGTCGGGCGAACGCGACCGGTACCAGTCATCGTCCATCTCGCGGATCCGGAAGTTCTCCAGCGTGTCGGCGCGGTTGGCGGCCAGTTCATTCTTTGAGAGCCGTGCCGGTCCGGTAGCGCTTTGCTTCATCCAGTGGTCGCGCGGGCCCTTGGGGTTCCCGTGCTGCACCGCCTCAACCTGTCGTGGATACCAGATCTCCATGAAAAAGTTCGACAGGATGCCGCCATGGCGTGCCCAGTCACGATAATGGTCCGCGGCGCCCTCCCAAGGAATCATCGCGGTCAGATGCTTGGGCTGCAGGGCTGCAACCTGCCACTGGTTAATGGCGTAATAGGACACGCCGTTTAGGCCGACATTGCCATTTGACCATTTCTGCTCTCCAGCCCAATTGATGGCGTTGGCAAAATCCTGAGTCTCGCGCGGCGAGAATATGTCGAGATAGCCCGGCGAACGCCCTGCACCTCGTGAGTCGAGGCGCACGCAGGCATAGCCCCATGGAACCCAAACTTCCGGATCGACGGTTTCCCATGTGAGCCAGCGGTGTTTGGACCCCGGCAGAATGTCCGGATGCATTGCAAGCAGTGATTCCCAAAGCGGTTTGTAGTGCTCCTGGTACTTCACCCCCTTACCGTATGGGCCCCCCGCCATGACGACAGGTACCTTCTTCTTTGTATCCGGGCGATACACATCTACCCGCAGCACCTGGCCGTCATCCATGGTGACCGGTACATCGCGTTCGATGATCATGTTCATAGTGTTTTCTCCCCAATTACGTCGACTGGTGCTCTTTACATGCGCCGAGTTCCGCATTTCTGTATGCGTTGTAAGAAGTGAACCACGAAATTGACTGTCGGAAAAATTTTTTCTCATGCGCCTTCCTTTGCGTTGCCGCGTGATAAGTCATTACGATCAGGCTTCTGACTGGCATTCATCTTAGGAGAGGGGCCCATGACGACGGTGACCGGCGAACAGGTCATTGCGATCGAGGAGCATTACTGGGATCCGGAGCTGACCGCGTATGTTGCGGATGCTGACCGTGGCGGCGCTGGGGTCATACAGCAAAAGCTCGAGGATTTGTTCGATGACCGGATCGCCGAGATGGACGCGACGGGCGTGGATGTCCAGATCCTGTCGCACGGCGCACCCGCGACCCAACGCCTAGAGCCAGCGACGGCGGCCGAGGTGACCCGCGCCACCAACGACCGGCTGCGAGACATCGTCGCTCGGAAGCCCGACCGCTTCGCGGCCTTCGCGAACCTGCCGACGCCCGATCCGGCGGCTTGCGCCGCCGAACTGTCGCGCTGCGTCAACGAGCTCGGCTTCAAGGGGGCAATGGTCCATGGCCTGACACATGGAGTGTTCTTCGATGACCAACGCTTCTGGCCGATCTACGAACGCGCACAGGAACTCGATGTGCCGCTCTACATGCATCCCGCCGTGCCGAACAGGACGGTCGTGGAGACCTATTACGAGCCCTATGTGAATGACTTCCCGGCGCTACTTAATGCCGGTTGGGGGTTCACGGTCGAGACGGCGACCCAGGGTATCCGGATCGTCCTGTCGGGCGTGCTTGAGAAGTATCCCGACTGCAAGATCATCCTTGGCCATCTGGGCGAGGGGCTACCGTTTCTGCTTTGGCGGATCGACCATGCGCTCTCGCGGCCGGGCAACAAGTCGCTGTCCTTCCGCGAGGTATTCAGCCGCAACTTCCATATCACCACCAGCGGGAACTTCTCTGACCCGGCACTGATGTGCTCGATTGCCGAGATGGGGGCGGACCGGATCCTGTTCTCGGTGGATTATCCCTTCGTGCCCAATGCACCCGGCATGGAATGGATCGAGCGCCTTCACCTCAACGCCGAGGACAAGGCGAAAATTCTTAACGGCAACGCCAAGCGTTTGCTGAAGATCTAGCGCACTTTCCAAGAGGTAGACAGACAGATGCCCCACACCCCTGCCGCCATGGTCCTCGACCATATCAAGGTTCTCGATCTGACCCGGGTCCGCTCAGGCCCGACTTGCGTCCGTCAGCTTGCCGACTGGGGCGCCGACGTGATTAAGGTCGAGATGCCGCCCGCAATCGAGGGCGGGACGGCGCTCGGTGGTTCGCGCCACGGTTCCGATTTTCAGAACTTGCACCGGAACAAGCGCTCCCTAGCGCTCGACCTTAAGTCGGATGAGGGCAAGCAGGTGTTCCGCCGGCTGGCGGCCGAGGCCGACGTGGTGGTCGAGAATTACCGGCCGGACGTGAAGCACCGCCTTGGCATCGCTTACGACGCGCTCGCCGAAATCAACCCGCGGATCATCCTAGCGAGTATCTCGGGCTTCGGTCAGGTCGGGCCCTACGCCAAGCGACCCGGCTTCGACCAGATCGCTCAGGGCATGGGAGGCCTGATGTCTATCACGGGCGCACCGGGTGAAGGTCCGATGCGGGTTGGCATCCCGATCGCCGATCTGACGGCGGGCCTGTTCGCCGCCCAAGGAATCCTACTGGCGCTGCTGGAGCGTGAAAAGTCTGGCGAGGGCCAGTGGCTCCAGACATCGCTTTTGGAAGCGCAAATCTTCATGCTCGACTTCCAGTCGGCACGCTGGCTGGTGGATGGCGATGTGCCGGGCCAGGCCGGCAACAACCACCCAACGAGCATTCCAACCGGCGTGTTCGCGACCTCGGACGGGCACATTAACATCGCGGTAGCGGGCCAAGAGATTTGGGGGCGGTTCTGCCGGATCGTAGGGCATGAGGAGTGGATGACGGATCCTAATTTCGCCGACGCTCCGTTGCGGTCAGATAATCGCGACCGGCTGAACGGCCTGATCAGCGACGTGATTGCGACGAAGACGTCACGCGAATGGGTCGACGAATTCAACGGCGCGGGCGTGCCCTGCGGTCCGATCAACGACATCCGCCAGGCACTCGAAGACCCGCAGGTCGAACATCTTGGTCTGGCGCAGCCGCTCGTATCGCCCGCACTGGGTGACATGCGGTTCATACGCCAGCCGGTCTCGCTGTCGCGCACACCGAGTTCGTTCGCTGTCGCGCCGCCCGAGGTCGGTGAACACACCGGCGAAATACTGGCCGATCTGGGCTACGATACGGACGAGATCGCGACGTTGTGTGCGAGCGGCGTCGTCGCCGCACAGGATTGAGGCAAGCATGATTGACGCGATCAAACCCCATCCCGCCGGCGAAATGATCAGGGACTAATTATGCGTTCGGCGTCACGTCGAGGCGGGCGACGATCCCCTCGAGCCGCGGATCGGGCGCGGGATAGCGTTCGAGCACCAGCGGGTCGTGGCCAGGGACGATATGTCCCGGCGTCTCGGCATGGGCCTCCAGCGCGTCGAAGCCGCGCACCATGTCGGCCAGGTTGTAGATCACCGGAAAGGGCATGCGCCGTTCGAGGTTTTCATAGAAATGCGTGACGTCCGACGCCACGACGACCCAGCCGCGTCTCGTCAGAACCCGCACGAATTGCAGCCCCATGGAGTGGCCGCCCACATGATGCACGGTGATCCCCGACGCGATCTCGGCCGTACCGTCGCTGAACGAAACCCGTCCGGCGAAGACGTTGCGCACCATGTCGGCGATATGGTCCGGTGTGAAGGAGGCGTTCACCTCATGGCTACACATGTGCGGGCCGGTCGCGAACTGCATCTCTTTTTCTTGGAGATGGAACTTCGCCGCCGGGAACTGGGAGTGACCGCCGATATGGTCGTAATGCAGGTGGGTGACGATGACATCGGCGACGGTCGCGGCCTCGACCCCGATCGTGGCCAGCCCCTCGGTGACGCTGCGCAGCAGGCTGCGGCCGCGCTTGCTGGCCTCGGCGTCATCGAAGCCGGTGTCGATGACGATGGTCCGGTCGTCGGATACGGCGGCCCAGACGTAATAGTCGATGGGCATTGGGCCGTCGTCATGGGGATCGAGCTTGACGAAGCTCTCCCGGCGCATGCGCTCGACGAGCGTTCCGTATTTCACGGCATAGAGTTCCCAGGTTTTCGGTGTTGTCATTCTTCCCTCGCCACTTTCGACGCTCGGCTATAATGCTCCCGAAAGGCCGGCGGACGACCGGCCGAACATGGGGGCGGCGCGCATGTCGGATACATCTTACGGCTTTATCGGTTTGGGAAATATGGGGGCGCCCATGTGCGCCAACCTGTGCGCGGCTGGAATCCTGCCGACCGTGTTTGATGTGGCTGGCAGCGCACAACGCGCGCCGGGTGGTGCCGTCGTGGCGGACAGCTTGGCGGACGTGGCCGCGCAGGATACGGTGTTCCTGAGCCTGCCCGACGGCAAGGTCGTGGCAGCGGTCTGCGCAGACATCTTGGCCGCGCCGGACCGGCGGGTCTCCACCGTGGTGGACTTCTCCACGACCGGTCCAGCGGCGGCGGGCGAAATCAACGCCGCGCTGGCGGCTGGGGGAATCACCTTTGTCGATGCGCCGGTCAGCGGTGGAAGGGCCGGTGCCATCGCGGGCACGGTGACGGTGATCGCGTCTGGCCCCGACGATGCCGTGGCCGCGCTTGCTGAGCCGTTCGATGCGGTCAGCGAAAATATCTTTCATGTTGGACAAACGCCCGGCCAGGGCCAGGTAGTGAAACTCCTCAACAACTTCCTCTCGGCGACGGCCATGGCGGCGACTAGCGAGGCCGTGCGCTTCGGGCTCGGTCACGGGGTGGCGATGGAGACCATCCTCGACGTGGTCAACGTCTCGACCGGTCGGAACACGGCCTCGGCGGACAAGTTTCCGAACTGGGTTGCGACCGAAATCTTCAACGCGGGCTTCGCGATGGCGCTGATGACTAAGGATGTGGCGCTCTATTTCGACGAGGTCCGGAAGGCCGGCGCGCCGGACGACATCGGTGCGGCGATGACGACGCTCTGGAATGCCGCCGATACGGCTATGCCGGGGGCGGACTTCACCGAGATCTACAAGTACGTCGGTGCGAAGGGAGACGGCGCATGAGCGGCGACACGCGGCCGGTCGCGCTCGTTACCGGCGCGTCCTACGGGCTGGGGGCGGCCATCGCGGCGCGCCTCGCGGCCGACGGGTTCGATGTGGCGGTGACGGAGCTTGACCCGGCGGACCTCGCCGAAACCCGCGCCGCGATCGAGGCGGCGGGTGCACAATCGGAAGGGGTGGCGCTCGACCTGCGCTTGGATGCAAGCATCGCGGATGCGGTGACTACTACGCTGGAACACTTCGGGCGGATCGACCTGCTGGTGAACAACGCGGCAATGCTTGTGGCGAAGCCGGCCCTCGAGGTGGTGACAGCGGAGTTCGAGGCGGTGACACGCATCAACGTCACGGGGACTTTCCTGATCACCCAGCATGTGGGCCGCCACCTGATCGAGAGCGGGCGACCGGGCCAGATCATCAACATTGCATCCACCTTCACTACCGTGGGTGCAGTGAACGTCTCGCCCTACGGCATCTCCAAGGCAGCGATCGGCGGGCTGACCCGTCATCTGGCGGCTGAGTGGGCGCCCCACCGCGTCCGGGTGAACGCGGTGGCGCCGGGCACCTCGATGACGAAGCTCCGGGCCGAGATTTTCGACAACGACGCCGCACGCCGCGAGGCGGGGCTCTCGAAAATCCCGCTCGGCCGGTTCACCGCGCCCGAGGATATCGCCGGCGCGGTCTCTTATCTCGCGAGCCCTGCGGCGGCCTATGTGACCGGGCATATCCTGGCGGTCGATGGCGGGATGACGGTTACGTGATGCCGGTCCGGCAGCGCCCTCAGCCGTAAAACACCAGCGCGCGCATCTCGATGCTCTCGCGGATCGCCGCGTCTGGCGGCGTGTTCGGGTCGTCGAAGGCGGTGTGGGCGGTGAAGCGCACGCCGGCCGACGCATCGGTGTCGTAGACCTTGAACACCAGTGCCTCCTCGCGGGTCATCTGCGGGAACCAGAACCAATTATGCGCCGGGTTATATGAGATGTGATATGTCTCGCCGGTGCGGTAACGGTAGCGCCGCTCGTAGGGAATGAAGCCCTCCTCGGGTATTGTCTTGCCGTCGCACAGAGCCAGTGGTTCACGCTCGACGCGCGGAGCGATCGACCGCCAGGTTTGGATGATGGCGAAGCGCTTCTCGAGCGCCGCCGCGGCCTCGTCGGCGGGCAGGAAGTCGCGCACCCGCTGGGGCGCCGAGCGCTCGGTGTAGTCGTTGTGGACGGAGTGGACCGCCTTGCGCACCCGGTCGGCCTGCTGGCGCGCCTTCTCGGCCGTGCGCAGCGTGTGGTCGAACACCAGCACGCGGCTCGCGCCGCTGCTATGGGCCTGGATCAGCGCCTCGGTCTCGGGATAGTAGACTGAACGTACTTCCTCCTCGTCGTAGAAGTCTCGCACCTTCGTGTGGTGATCGACAAAGGCGAAGCCGTGGGACGGGAGCGCGAATTGCGCCGGGTCCGTGCGGCCGTTGTGGATGCGCACGAGGTGTTTCTCGTAGGCCGGCTTGTGAGCGAGGTGCTCCATCTCCGGCCAGTCGAGGTAGCGCACGGCCGGAATGCCGTCGTCGACGATGTAGTCGAGCTCGGCCTCGACGTAATCGAGATCGGGGGTCAGTTCCGCAGTCTGGGTCATCTCTCGGATCCTCGGTCGAGCTGCAGGTCAGGACACCGGTGGATCATAGGCCACAATGGCCTCGGGCATCGAGCCACCCGCGTGATATCCACCGTCGGTGATCGAGGCCGCCGCGACGTCGATGCGCGGGACCTCGCCGTTGGCGAGCGCCACATGAAGATGCGTCCCGTCGTCGCTGAACAGCACGTGGAAGGGCTCGTCGGCGACCTCGACCACCCGGCTGTCCTCGGGATCGCTCGCGTCGAGCAGCTCGACATAGCCGCGCGCGTTTGGCTCGTCGAAGGTGGTGACGGCTAGCGTCTTCCCGTCGGGCGACAGGAACGGCCAGCCCGGTACGCCGGTGAGCGCGTGGGTGCCCGTGACGGCGCGTGCGGCCGTGTCAATCACGTGCAGAAGCGGCCGGTGGAAGTCGCCGACGAACAGGTGTTGCCCGTCGTTCGAGACCCGGATCGCCTGAGCGCCGACCGGCACCGAAATTCGTCCGGCGACGCTGCGCGACACGATATCGATCTCGGTCACGACCGGATACTCCTTGGACGAGGCATACATGGTCTTGCCGTCGGGGGATGCCGCCAAGAAATGTCCCGGGGTCTCGAGCCATATCGTGTTCTCGATCTCCCGGCTGTCCGGGTCGATGACCAGCAGGCAGCGGTTAGGGTCGACCGTCGCCCAGAGTTTGCCGTCCCGGTCGACGATCAGCGCGTGGGGGCCCTTGTAGAGGTCGAGGTCGATATGACCGGCAAGGGTCATGTCGGTGAGGTCGACGACGGCGATCCGGTTGTCGGGCACGTTGGGGCCATAGTCCGCGCTGCCGTAGAGGGAGACGAAGCCGCGCCGCCCGTCCGTCGAGATGGCGAGCTCGTGCGGTTTTCCGGTGTTGAGCGTGCCAACCTCGACGCAGGCGACGGTCTTGCCGCTCTCGGCGTCGACCGCGGTGAGGCTGACATTTTCCTTTACGGTCATAAGGATCAGGCGGCGGGCGGTGGTCATGATGCTACTCCTTGCCGGGCAGTCTAGCGCATCGGCACGGGGATTGGTTCCGTGGGTGCGACCGGCTAGACTCATGCCCAAGAGCACAAACAAAGCTGCCGTGGGGACGAGAGTGGACTTCCAGCTGACCGAGGAACAGGTCGCCATCCAGGATATGGCGCGCGGGTTCGCGACCGACGAACTGCTGCCCTATGCCGAGAAGTGGGACGAAGAGGCGGTCTTTCCGATCGATGCGCTGCGGGCGGCCGCCGCGCTGGGGCTCGCGGGGATCTACTGCGACCCCGAGTTTGGCGGCTCCGGGCTGGGCCGGCTCGATTCGACTATCATCTTCGAAGAGCTGGCGAGCGCCTGTCCCTCGACCGCGGCCTATATCTCGATCCACAACATGTGCGCTTGGATGATCGACAGCTTCGGCGGTGACTCCCAGCGGGCGAAGTTCCTGCCGAAGCTAACGACTATGGAGCATTTCGCGAGCTACTGCCTGACCGAACCCGACTCGGGCTCGGACGCGGCGGCGCTCAAGACCAGCGCCGTGCGCGACGGCGACGATTATGTGATCAACGGGTCGAAGGCCTTTATATCCGGCGGGTCGGCGGCGGACGTCTATGTCTGCATGTTGCGCACCGGCGACGAGAGTGCCAACGGGATCAGCTGCATCGCGGTCGAGAAGGGCGCACCCGGCCTGTCCTTCGGCAAGCTGGAGCGGAAGCTCGGCTGGAACAGCCAGCCCACCGCGGCGGTGATCTTCGAGGATTGCCGGGTGCCAGTCGAGAACCTAATTGGCACCGAGGGCGACGGGTTTAGGATTGCCATGCAGGGCCTCGACGGCGGCCGGCTCAACATCGGCGCCTGCTCGATCGGTGGCGCGCGCGCCTGCCTGGATACGACCCGGGACTATCTGAAGGAGCGCAAGCAGTTCGGCCAGCCGCTGGCGGATTTCCAGGCGTTGCAGTTCAGCCTTGCGGACATGGCGACCGAGCTCGAAAGCGCGCGGCTAATGATCCACCGGGCGGCCTGGATGCTCGATAACGGAATGCACGGCGCGACCGTGGCGGCCGCGATGGCCAAGCGGGTGGCGACCGATACAGGCTTCGAGGTGGTCAACCAGGCGCTGCAGCTCCACGGAGGCTATGGCTATCTGCGCGAGTTCCCGATCCAGCGTTACCTGCGTGATCTGCGGGTGCACCAGATCCTCGAGGGTACCAACGAAATTATGCGGGTCATCATCTCCCGCGACATCCTCCGCCAATAGGTTAATGCGATGAATGACGAACCCGAAGCCCTGCTCGAACGGCGCGGGCGGATCGGCCTGATCACCCTGAATAAGCCCCGTGCGCTCAACGCCCTGTCGCTCGCGATGATCCATGCGGTCACGCCTCAGATGGAAGCGTGGGCGAATGACGACGCGGTGGACGCGATCGTGATTAAGGGCGCGGGCGACAGGGCGTTCTGCGCCGGCGGCGACATCCGTGACCTGTATGAGGGCCGCGGCACCGACTTCGGCCCGACCTATTATGCGGTGGAGTATCAGCTGAACGTGCTAATCCACACCTATTCGAAGCCGTACGTCGCGCTGATGGACGGGGTGACCATGGGTGGCGGCGTGGGCATGTCGGTTCATGGTTCGCACCGGATCGTCACCGACCGGACGCTGTTCGCGATGCCTGAGACAGGAATCGGCCTGTTCCCGGATGTGGGCGCGAGCTGGTTCCTGAACTGTTGCCCCGGGGAGCTCGGCATGTATATGGGACTGACCGGCGATCGGCTGCGCGCCGCGGACTGCCTTTATGCGGGGATCGGCGATGCCTATGTGCCCGCGGATCGGCTCGATGCGCTGCTCGATGAGCTCTCGGGTGCTAAGGCGCTCGACGGCGAAGGGGTGGGTGTGATCCTCCGTAACTTCGCCGAGGATGCGGGCAATGCGCCGCTGGCCGAGAATCGTGATGCGATCGACCGCTGCTTTGCGGGCAGCAGTGTCGAGGACATCCTTGATCGGCTTGCGGCGGAGGATAGCGAATGGGCATGCGCACAGCTCAAGAACCTCGCCGGCAAGTCGCCCATCAGCCTGAAGGTTACGTACGAACAGCTTAGGCGCGGTGCGCGCATCGAGGCCATCACCGACATCATGGCGATGGAGTACCGGATTGCGGACCGCTGTTTCCGCGGTCATGATTTGTTTGAGGGCATCCGCGCGGTGGTCATCGACAAGGACGGATCTCCCACATGGGATCCCGCGACGCTCGATGCGGTCGGGGCGGACGATGTGGCGGAATATTTTGAACCGGTTGCGGGCGAACCGGATTTCGGCTGAACCGGGCCCGCGACTAAGAAGGAGAGACAGACATGGCGCAGATCGGATTCATCGGGCTGGGCAATATGGGCGGGCCGATGGTGGCTAACCTGATCGCTGCCGGACACAGCGTGTCGGCGTTCGATATCTCGCCCGACGCGGTGGCGCGCGCGGTCGAAAGCGGTGCGACGCCAGCGGACAATGCGGCCGCCGCCGCCAATGGGGTGGAGGTGGTGATCACCATGCTGCCGGCCGGCACTCATGTCCGGTCGGTGATGACCGAGGATGACGCGGTAATGGACGTTCTCGGCAAGGGCGCGCTGGTGATTGATTGCTCGACCATCGATGTGCCGACGGCGCGCGACATGATTGCGGAGGCTGAGAAGCGCGGCCTCGAAATGATCGACGCCCCGGTCTCCGGAGGCGTTGGGGGAGCTGGGGCCGGAACGCTGACCTTCATGTGCGGCGGCACTGCGAGCGCCTTCGGGCGTGCGGAACCTGTCCTCCAGGCGATGGGGAAGAACATCTTCCACGCCGGCGATGCGGGTGCGGGCCAGTCCGCGAAGGTCTGCAACAACCTGATGCTGGCGATCCAGATGATCGCGGTTTCGGAAGGGTTCGGCTTAGCAGAGAAGCTCGGTCTCAATGCCCAGAAGCTTTTCGACATCTCGTCAACCGCGACCGCCCAGTGTTGGGCAATGACCAGCTATTGCCCCGTGCCGGGGCCGGTGCCGACATCACCTGCCAACAACGACTACGCGGCGGGCTTCACCGTGGCGATGATGCTCAAGGATCTGAAGCTGTCACAGGAGGTTGCGTCGATCACCGGAGCGAATACGCCGCTTGGTGCACACGCGACCGAGCTCTACGACGCATATGCTACCGCAGGCCATGAGGGTCTCGATTTTTCGGCAATCATTCGCCACATCACCAGTCGGTGATGCGACGGGTCGCGGGGACGGCGTTAGCCGGCGGCGACGGAGCGCTTCCGGCAGCTGCCGCACAGGCGGTTGTGCCAGCCTTCGCTCTCAAACTTGTTGCCGCACATCATGCACGACCGCTCGGTGGCCTCGTCGCCCTGCGCGCGCACGCGCCCGTATGCTTCCGTTTCGCTGAACGTGTCGCCGGTCGCCTGAACGTTCGCGCTTTCCAAGTCTGCACCGATCTGTGTCACGGCCTACTCCTTCGTCAATGGCATTCAGTTGGCCTCGGACGCCACTAATATTTCCCAAGAACATGCCGGTTTAGAGGCGTGTTCGTGCTTTTCGTTACCTTTTCCGGTCCGCCATCCGCGCGAAATAGGCCGGCCCAACCCTTCCGGTTTGGGACCAAAACCAACGTAAAACAATGACAACGCTGGTAAATATTTCGATGCCGGGGCGCCAGGAACTGCTTCAGCAACCCTTCTAAAAAAGGTCACTCTAAGGGAAAAGTCAATGCGGCATTCTGCACAGCCAGATTTGCGAGGTCGGGAATGAACGCAGGTCGGGAATATGACTACATCGTCGTCGGCGCCGGGAGCGCCGGCTGCGTACTCGCCAACCGCCTGAGTGCTGCTCCGGATGTTCGCGTCTTGCTTCTTGAGGCGGGACCCCGCGACGCGCATCCGCTGATTCATATCCCCGTCGGCAACGGCCGTATCATTCCCCGGTCGAAGTACAACTGGAAATTCGAAACCGAGCCCCAGGCGCATCTGGATGATCGCCGCATCCCCTGGCCGCGTGGCAAGATGCTCGGCGGATCGTCTTCGATGAATGGTATGATCTATATCCGCGGCCATGCTCGTGACTATGACCAGTGGCGGCAGATGGGTCTGGCCGAATGGTCATTCGCGGACGTGCTGCCCTACTTCAAGCGGGCGGAGGGCAACGTGCGCGGCGGTGGTACGTTCCATGGCGGCGACGGGCCCCTGACGGTAAGCGATTCCGTACATGACCACGACCTTTTTGATGCCTTTATCGCCGCCGGAGCCTCGGCCGGCTATCCTGTCAACCATGACTTCAACGGGCCCGAACAGGAGGGCTTCGGGCGATACCAGTTCACCATCCGCAACGCGCGGCGCTGGAGTGCGGCGGCGGCCTACCTGCGCCCAGTGTTAGGTCGCGCAAACCTGACGGTCGAGACCGGGGCGCTTACCCAGCAGGTGCTGATCGAGAAAGGACGCGCCGTCGGTGTGCGTTATGCGCAAGGACGGCAGGATCGGCGGGTGTTCGCTGCACGCGAGGTGATCCTGAGTGGCGGCGTGATCAACTCGCCCCAGTTGCTCATGCTGTCGGGCGTGGGCCCTGCCGATGCACTGCGCGCGCTCGGGATCGCAGTCGCGACCGACAGGGCCGGGGTTGGGCAGAATCTGCAGGATCATCTCTGCGTCCACACTGTCCACACGTCTCGGGTGCGTACCCTGACCGACGAGTTGACCCGGACCGAGCGGGGTGCGGTGTCCCTAGCGCGCGTGGCGCTACTCCGGTCGGGGCCAGCGGCCGGGTTCCCGCTCGAGGGGGGCGCGTTCATCCGCACCTCCGACACGCTTGAGATTCCCGATGTCCAGTTGCACTTCAGCGCCGGGAACCTGATGTCGTTGATCCGGCGCCCGTTCGCGACCCCGACCCAGGATCACACGCGCCCGGATGCTTTCATGTGCCATGTCTGCCAGCTGCGTCCCCAAAGCCGCGGCGAGATCCGGCTGCGGTCCGCCAATCCGGCCGAGGCCCCAGTCATTGCACCAAACTATCTTTCGGCCGCGCGCGACCGGGAGACCATGCGCGAGGGTTTCAAGGTGATGCGCGACGTGATGCATCAACCGGCGCTCGCGGCCCTGAGCGATGGCGAGATTTCGCCGGATCCACGTGTCCGCTCAGATGCGGAGATCGATGCGTTCATCCGCGCGACCGGGGGGACGGTCTATCACCCGGTAGGCACCTGCCGCATGGGGGCGGACGACGATGCTGTGGTCGACGCCGCGCTGCGGGTGCGCGGCGTTGGGGGCCTGCGCGTTGTCGATGCTTCGGTTATGCCGACGCTGGTTGGCGGCAATACGCACGCGCCGACGGTGATGATCGCCGAGAAAGCCGCGGACATGATTAGCGGCCGGGCGGCGCCGGCCCCCGAGAACAACGCCTAAACCGTGTGCAGCCTAGCTATCTTCGAGGCCGGCAGGGGCGGCACGGAATACTCGGCCCCCACCCGGTAGACCGCATCGAAATGTTCCATCTTCCGGACGTAGACGTCGCCCCGGCAGATGTCGGCCATGGCGCCGCCGAGCACCAAGATATCCTTGTGTTTCTCCAGACAAGCGAAATGCACGGGCTTGTGTTCGGCGCGCAATGCCGCTGAATTCGGCCCGCCCTCCTGTTAGCTGATGTACAGCACCGCCCTAGCGTACCTGGATGACTAGCTTGCCCGTGAGGTGCCGTCCCCCGCTTTTCTTTAGGGCTGCCGCTGCGCTCTCGAGTGTATAGGTTTCGATGGGCGGTACACGCACGACGCCGGCGTCGCGCAGTTCGACGATTCGCTCGAGATACTTGCGGTCGCGGCCGACGGCGGGCCGCAGGGATTCCACGTCGTCGCGCGGTGACGGCGGCGCCTTGACGCCCGAGGCGATGCCGGCCAGCCGGCCGCCGGGCTTGAGCACGGCAAAGGATCTCTCGGTCACCGCGCCGCCGACGGTCTCGAACACCGCGTCACAATCGCTGACCACCTCGGTGAAGTCCTGGGCGTTGTAGTCGATCACCTCGTCGGCGCCGAGGCCGCGCACATAGTCGATGTTGCGCGCACTGCAGGTGGTGACGACATGTGCGCCGATATACTTCGCCAGCTCGATGGCGAAGCCGGCGACGCCGCCGGCCCCTCCCTGAATCAGAATCTTCTCGCCCGCGTGCAGCTTGAGGCTTCCCTCGAGAGAGATGATCGCCGTCAGCCCCGGCAGGGCAAGGGCGGCCGCCTCGATATGGGATAGGCTTTCGGGCTTCTTCATCATCAGCAGCTGGTTCATGGCGATCTTCTCGGCATAGGTACCTTCCTGTCCGCGTTCGCAGATTCCGAACACCGCGTCACCGACTGCAAAATCGTCGGCTCCCTCGCCGAGACTACTGACGACGCCGGAGAGGTCACGGCCCAGAATGTAGGGGAAGGTATCGATCTCGCCATATGTGCCGCCGCCTAGGACCTTTACGTCTGCGGCGTTTACACTTGCGGCATGGATGTCGACGATGATTTCGCCGGGCCTCGGTTCCGGGTCGGGCAGATTACCATAGATAAGGACTTCCGGGCCGCCATGTTTCTCGAAATAGGATGCTTTCATCGTCGCGTAGTCCTTGCGGGTTGTTCGGGTTTGCTGACCGGGAGGCTAGACGATCATGCCGGCAGGCGCGAGGACCTTCGTTGCGCATGGCCGGCATGGTTGTATAGCAGACGTCGAGGCTCGCTAAGGACAGGCCCGGTCTGGTAGAAAACGCAGCTTGGCGGCGGAACGTCGCCGGGGCGCAATCGGCAAACCTAGGGAAGCAGGATGAAGATACTCTATTTCGATGATTTCAGGATGGGCGTTGTTCGCGGCGACGAGGTGGTCGACGTGTCCGCCGAGGTGCAGGACATCCCGCACACCGGACCGCATGATTTGATCAACGGACTGATTGCGCGGTTCGACGACTATCGCGGCCGGCTGGAGAAGGCCGCCGCCGAAGGCCCGGGCATCCCGCTGGCCCAAGTGCGCATTCGTCCGCCGTTGCCGCGGCCCGGCAACATCGACTGCATGGCGGTCAACTATATGGAGAACGGCACACTGAAGGAGCCGGCCCAGATTAACGCCTTCACGAAGGCGGGTAGCACCGTCATCGGCGACGGCGACACAATGGTGCTTCCCGACATTCCCGCCTCGATATTCGAGGGCGAGGCCGAGCTCGGCCTGGTGATCAGAAAGCGGGCTCATAAGGTCCCGGCCAGCGAGGCGATGGATTATATTTTTGGCTATTTCAACTTCATCGACGGTTCGTCCCGCGATATGCCGACGCCGTTCAACGTGTTCTTCGAGGCGAAGAACCGTGACACCTTCGCGCCGCTGGGGCCTTGGATCGTGACGGCGGACGAGATCGACGACCCGCAGCAGCTCGATGTGAAGCTCTGGGTCAACGGCGACCTGATGCAGGATTTCAACACCGACGACATGGCGCATAAGATTCCGCGGATCATCGAATATCTGAGTTCGATCCATGCGCTCGAGGTCGGCGACGTGGTCGCGACGGGCACCAACCACCGAGGCCTGAACCCGTTTCAGGACGGTGACAAGGTGGAACTCGAGATCGAGCATTGTGGGCGTCTGACGATCAACGTTCAGGACGACCTGAAGCGGACCTGGGCTCGGGTGACGCGCTTCGAGCACACCTCAAACCCCGAAAACAAGGGGCGTTTCACCCCACAACTGACGGGCAAATACGCGGTCGGCAGCTGATCTTTGACCAATCGGTCCGTTCCGGCTGCGGCGCCCACGATATGGCGCGTAGTTTTTTGCACCCTATCGCCTAAAATGCCCAAAACGGAGTAGGATTTCACGCCGGGTACGGGGGAGCAGAATGAACAAGAACATCGCAGTCGTCGGAACCGGCGCGAACGGAGGTGGTGCCGCGGCCGCGCTGGCCCATGCCGGGCTTGATGTTGTCCTGATCGACCAGTGGCCTGCGCATGTTGAGGCAATGCGTGCCAACGGGCTCGAGATCAACTTCCCCGATGAGACGATCAACGTGCCGGTCGAGGCCTATCACCTGTGCGATGTCTGCACTCTCAACCAGATGTTCGACATCGTGCTGGTGATGGTCAAGGCGTATGACACGCGCTGGGCCTGCGAGCTTATCAAGCCCTATCTCAAGGAAGACGGCCTGCTCGTCGGCGTGCAGAACGCCATGATGCTGAACGATATCGAGGAGATCGTAGGGCCGCAGCGGACATTGGGCTGCGTGATGGAGATGTCGTCGGAGATCTTCACACCCGGCGTCATCCAGCGGAACACGACGCGGGATCACACCTGGTTCGGGGTCGGAGCCGTCAACGAGGCCACGGCGGGTCGGGTTAAGGAGATCGCGGAACTGTTGAGCCATGTTGGCAAGGTCTCGACCACCGATGAGATCATCTCGGCTAAGTGGATGAAGCTCGTGGTCAACACCATGTGCCTCGGCCCCCTCGCGATGCTGGGCCTGACGCTCTACGAGGCTATGAAGGTCCCGGGCATGCGAGAGTTCACGCTGCGTGCGGGCACGGAGGCGATGGCGGTCGGCCAGGCGCTCGGTCACACGATCCAGCCGATCTTCGGGCTGACGCCGGAGGACGTGAAGGATACCAACCGGCTGCTCGAGAAGATGCTCGACAAGCTGGCCGCAGATATCGGCCCGGCGGCCCGCGACTGCGTGCTGCAGGACCATCTCAAGGGCCGTTACAGCGAGGTCGATCTGATCAATGGGCTGGTAGTGACCGAGGGCGGGAAACGCGCGCAGCCCACGCCGGTCAACGCGGCAGTTACCGAGATCACCCGGCGTATCCAGACCGGGGAACTCGAACCTGATCCGTCCAACCTCGATCTCGCGCTCGAGATGGTGAAGGCTTGAGGGTCTGGCTATGAACGACGTTAAACCCGATTTCGATGTGATCGTCGTGGGGGCCGGATTCGCCGGTATGTACATGCTGTATCGCCTGCGTACGCGCGGCATGCGTGTCCGCGTTTTCGAGACCGGCACCGGCGTGGGGGTACTTGGCACTGGAACCGCTATCCGGGCGCGCTGGTCGACACCGAGACCATGTTCTATTCCTATCAGTTCTCCGAGGAGTTGCAGCAAGAATGGGACTGGCCGGAGCGGTACCCGGCCCAGGCCGACTTGGCAGCCTATGCAAACCATGTGGCGGACCGGTTCGAGCTCTGGCCCGATATTCAGTTCGAGACCCGGGTCGAGCGCGCGATCTGGGATGACGAGACCTGTCTTTGGACCGTCGAGACCGGTGACGGCGCGACATTGTCCGCACGATTCTGCATTATGGCTACGGGCTGCCTGTCGGCGGTGAACTATCCCGAGATCGACGGGCTTGAGGATTTCGCGGGCGAGACGTACCACACCGCACACTGGCCCGAGGCCGGCGTGGATTTCGTGGGAAAGCGGGTGGCGGTGATCGGCACCGGGTCGTCGGGAGTACAGTCGATCCCGGTGATCGCGGACCATGCAGCGCATATGCATGTGTTTCAGCGGACTGCGAACTACGTCATGCCCGCGCAAAACCGGCCGATGGCACCAGACGAGGTAGCCGAGATCAAGGCAAACTATCCGGCGTTGCGTGCGAAGGCGAAGCAGAGTTTTTCGGGCAATTACTTCCCGGTCGCCGGGCCGTCGGCGCTGGCGGTGTCGGAGGAGGAGCGCAACCGGGAGTATGAGGCGCGCTGGGCCATGGGCGGACTCGCTATCATGGCGACCTATGCCGACTTCCAGACCAGCGAGGCGGCAAACGAGACGGCATCAGAGTTTATCCGCAACAAGATCCGGGCCATCGTGGACGATCCCGAGGTTGCCGAACTGCTTGCACCCAAGCAGCTGTTCCTGTGCAAGCGGCTCTGTGTCGGCACCGACTATTACGATACCTATAACCGGGACAACGTCACTCTGGTGGATATCAGCGAAGTCGGGATCGACCGGATTACGCCCAAAGGGGTGGCGGTCGACGGTGACGAGTTCGAGGTGGACATCCTAGTTCTGGCGACCGGGTTCGACGCTGTCACGGGAGCGCTCAAGCGCATCGATATACGCGGGACGGATGCCCTGCGGTTGCAGGACAAGTGGGCGGACGGTCCGAAGAGCTATCTTGGGCTTGGCATCGCCGGCTTCCCCAACCTTTTTACCGTCACCGGCCCCGGCAGCCCGTCGGTGCTGACCAACATGATCCCGTCGATAGAGCAGCATGTGGAATGGATCTCCGATTGTATCGAGCACATGTGCGCCCGTCACCTGAGCCGGATTGAGGCGGACGCGGATGCCGAGGCGGCGTGGGTCGCTCATGTGAACGATATCGGCGACCAGACCCTGCGCGCGACCTGCCAGTCTTGGTATTTCGGCTCGAATATTCCCGGTAAGCCGCGGGTCATCCTGCCCTATGCGGGCGGGTTTCCGGCATATACGAAGAAATGCGACGCGGTCGCAGCGGATGGGTATTCGGGCTTCGTTCTGCGCTAGCGCGTTTTGCGGTGGGCCATCGTGAACGCGATGAGGCCGAAGGCGACTACCCCCATGACCACCGCATAGGTGTTCGACACGCTGCCCATGGCGTCCGCCAGCGCCGACAGGACCGCCGTCCCGAAGATCACGCCCGCGTAGACTGGCACGCCGATGCCGCCAGCCACCGCACCCGATTGCGCGCGTGGCGCGTGGCCCACGGTGGAGCTGATGAACACGCCCGTCCAGCCGAGCGCGCTCGTGGCGAAGGCAACGAAGAAGAAGTAGATCACCCAGACGGGCCAGTCAGGCCCAATCCAGATCATAGCGAACGAGCACGCGAGGTTCATCACGCCGATAATGGTCAGGAGCGTGTTGCCGATTCCCCAGCGGTCGGCGATCAGGCCCCAGATCACGCGGCCGATGATTCCAGCGGCCTGGATCGCGGCCAAGACCGCGCCCGCGGCCACCAGCGAGAATTTCGCTTCGACCACGAGGATCGTCACCGCGAAGGTGGACAACGAGAGTTGGGTAAAGGCGTAGGTGAACCCGCCGATGCTGAGCCAGCGTAGGGCCGGGACACGCCAGACCATGGTGACGGCGGCGAAGGCACCAGTGTCGAGCCGCGCGGCAGGGTCGCGTCCGGTGTCCCAGTGGTTTCGCCAGGGCTGCAGGGCGAAGATCAGGACCACGCAGCCGGCCGCCACGATCAGCGGCGCCGACTGCCAGCCGAAGGTCTCGGCCGCGCTGGGTGCAACCAGCCCCGCCGCCATGCCGCCGAAGGGCACGCCTGTTTGCTTGACTGAGAAGACGAAGTTGCGCGCCCCGTTGGGGGTCAGGCGCATCAGGATCTGGGTAGCCGAGGGGTTGGTCATGCCATAGCCAAAACCGAGAAGGAGCGCGCCAATGGCCATGACCGGCACAGAAGGCAGGGTCGAGAGCGCGACGCCGCCGCCACACAGAGCCAGGCTGATCTGACTGACCCGCGCGGGTCCCCAGCGCCGGAGTAGGAAGTCGGACAGGGCCGAGATCGCCGACGCGCCGGTGTAGATGATCGCCACCTGGAAGCCAATGAACTCGACCGGGACGTTCACGCCCTCGGCCACAGCCGGCGCGATCGCGGCGAGGGTTAGTGCCGCAAAGGTCGCCAGCATCTGGACGAGGGTCATGACGAAAAGGACGAACCAGAGGGCCCGGCTGCTGCGAATCTCGTCGGTCATGGAAGATGTCGGCCCAGTAATTGTGAAAAGACGATCCGTGGTCGATACAAGACATATGATCCGATTTGACAACAGCCGGATTCCAACTGATTTTGGACCAGCTCCTGTATCTAGATTAACCGAACCCCGCGGAGAAACGCGATGAAACCTCTCTGGCGAAGCCTGCTGTTCGTTCCGGCGACTCGCCCGGACCGATTCGAGAAAGCAGCCGCGTCCGGTCCGGATATGGTCTGCATCGACCTCGAAGACGCGGTTTCCCTCGACGATAAGAAGACTGCCCGCGCCACGGCCTTGGAATATCTCTCCGGAACGCTGCCGGTCGGCCCGCGATGGATTCTCCGCATAAACAGTCCACGCACCGAGCTGGGCCTTCGAGATCTTCTGGCGCTACTCGATAGCGACGCCGCCCCGGATGCATTGTTCATCCCTAAGTCCTCTAGCGCGGAAGAAATGCGCTGGCTGGACGATCTGCTGTCTGCCGCGGCGAAGGAAATCGATCTGATCCCTGTGATCGAGACTGCTGAAGGCTTGGACCGTGCGATCGAGATCGCGGCGGCGGTTCTGCGCAACGTCGCCATCGGCTTCGGCTCGGCCGACTATGCCGCGGAGGTGGGCAGTGACATGTCCGCCGCCGCACTCGCCTATGGGCGCGGCCGGATTTCCGCGGCAGCCGGCCAGTCGGGGATCGCGGCCATCGACGGAATCTGGCCTGACTTCAACGACGATCAAGGGCTTCGCGACGACACGCGGCTTGGCCGGAGCATAGGGTTTGACGGGAAGATCCTGATTCATCCCAATCAGATCAAGGTCGTTCACGCGGTTTATGCGCCCAGCGCCGAGGAGGTCGAACGCGCCCGAAGAATCGTCGCGGCATCCGAGGCCGCCAAGGGGGGGATCGCTACGGTCGATGGAGAGATGATTGACAACCCCGTTGTCATTTCAGCGCAACAGGTCTTGGCAGCTGTGCAAGAAGGATAAGGAATCGAAACCCTAACCGGCTCCACTACCGCGACTCTTGAATCAGGAGTGCGGGCGTCCACTGGATGCGCCGGCGGGCCTGACGCTCCTCGAAATTTTCCTGTGAGCGGTGCACGGGCACCGGCGGCTGCGTGATCTCGTCACGCGCGTCGAGGACGCCCGCCATCACATTTGCAAATGCGCCGTCGCCATCGGGCATGAATGCGCCGACATAGACGCCGCAGGTCCTGCAGATCAGAAATTCGGTGCTGCGCAGTCCGAACGTGTAGCGGTTGAGCTGTGCCGGGTCGGCGGCCCTGAAGGTGAGGGTCCCCGCCGGATCAGAGACAGCGGCGGTCGAGTGCCTGCGGCAGAACGAACATTGGCATGCCCGCGGCACCATGCCGGCGGGATCGAGTTCGGTCTCGAAGGAAACGTTTAGGTTCCCGCAGTGACAAGTGCCGGTGAGTATACGCATGGTCTCGCCTTCCTTGTCTCGTCTCCGTTCGATGGCGCGGAACGTGCCCGGAATCCCGGCCCGGTGCAATGCGCTGCCCGCGCGCGGGGGCTGCTTGTGACGCTATGATTAAAAATTAGCCAATAAAAGAGTATTGAACAAAAAATGGGCGTGCCAGTTGCTGAATTCCTAAGCGCCTGACTTATTATATGATTATTTTCCGAGTGTTATCGTGTTTCTCTGCTCTGGCACGTGGCTTGCGAATTAATTTGCAACGCAAAACACAGAGCCGATAGGCGGAGAATGTTGAAAACCCCGAAATCCATCGCAGCGGAGAGTGTACTCGCAGGATCGTTAGTCATATGCGTGTCGGCGCATCCAGCCGTCGATCATCTAAGACACCGAGGCGGTCATACGCCTGGTCTCCGACGGTGGCGAGATGGCGATCATTCTGGTTGAGCATTCTTACGAGTTCGCCAGCGAGTTGGCCGACGATATTGCCGTCATGGACCGGGGGCAAATCGTGCTCTCCGGCCCGGTCGGGCATTTGCCCGAATCCGAGATCCGTCGGCACCTTACGGTCTGAATCATATAGGCATTTCCAGATGGCTTCGGGACGGGCAGAGATCGAGTTCGTGGACGCCGGTGATCGCACCCGGCTCGCACACCTGTATCAGAGCGATCCGCTGCGCGTGCTGTTTCCGAATGTCGACCCCGGCGAGCCGGCGACCGGAACGCTGGTGACGACGTCGGGTGGTCTCGTCGGGGGCGACGACCTGACGATCTGGGTTGCCTGCGGTGCGGGGGCTGCGGCGCGTATCGTCGGCCAGGCTGCAGAGAAGATATATCGCTCGGCTGTCGCGGATGTCCGGATCGACATGACGCTCACCGCCGCTCCGGGTGGCTGGCTCGAATGGCTGCCGCAGGAGACCATTATCTTCGATTCCGCGCGGCTGCGTCGCCGGACCCTGCTCGATGTTGCGCCGGGCGGACGCATTCTGGCCGGGGAGATAATCGTTCTGGGCCGCACTGCCATGGGTGAGACGGTCACCGGAGGGTTGATCCACGAGGCGTGGGACGTGCGGCGCGACGGCCGGCTGGTCTGGGCGGACGCGATGCATCTGGACGGCGACATGCCGGCAACGCTGGCTGCCAACGCGGGACTCAACGGGGGCCATGTCTTCGCCAGCATCGTCTATGTGGGTGATGACGCAGCCGATGCGCTTACCACCGCACGCGGATTGCTGCCGGAAGTGCCGGACCCGGCTGGCCTGTGTGTTGGTGCCACATGTATCGGCGACGTAATGGTCGTCCGTTGGCTTGACCGTGAAGCCCGGCGACTGCGTGACACCTATGGACGCTTCTGGTCCCAGTTCCGGCACCGGCTGGCCGACCTGCCGGCCGAGATGCCGCGCCTTTGGGCGATTTGAGAGGAAGACGAACATGCAACTGACCCCCCGAGAGAAGGACAAGCTGCTCCTCGCGCTGGCTGCCGAGGTAGCACGCAAGCGTATGGCGCGGGGCGTGAAGCTCAACTACCCCGAGGCGATCGCGCTGATCTCGGATTTCGTGGTCGAGGGTGCGCGCGATGGCCGCTCGGTCGCCGATTTGATGAGCGCGGGCGGCGAGATTTTGACCCGTGACGACGTGATGGAGGGGATCGCCGAGATGATCCATGACGTGCAGGTCGAGGCGACCTTCCTCGACGGGACCAAGCTGGTCACCGTCCACAACCCGATCCGGTGAGGCAGACATGATTCCAGGCGAACTCTACCCTGCCGACGGCGAGATCCTGCTCAACGAGGGTCGCGCGACCTTAAGCCTGTCTGTGGCGAACTCGGGCGACCGTCCGATACAGGTCGGTTCCCATTATCATTTCCACGAGGCTAACGCGGCCCTCGAGTTCGACCGAGGTGCCGCACGTGGTTTCCGGTTGGACATCCCGGCTGGCACAGCCGTGCGCTTCGAGCCGGGCCAGACACGAGAGGTGGCGCTGGTGCGCTACGACGGCGCGGGCCGCGTGTTCGGCTTCAACGGGCGCGTCAACGACGCGCTGGAGGGCTAGGCCATGGCGTATTCCATCAACCATGCCGACTACGCCTCGATGTTCGGCCCGACGGTTGGCGACCGCGTACGTCTTGCCGACACCGAGCTGATCATTGAGGTTGAGCGCGATCACACTATTTATGGCGAGGAGGTCAAGTTCGGCGGCGGCAAGGTCATCCGCGACGGTATGGGTCAGTCGCAGGCGAGCCGGGCCGACGGCGCGGTCGACACGGTGATCACCAACGCGCTTATCGTCGATCACTGGGGTATCATCAAGGCCGACATTGGCATACGCGACGGCTGCATTACCTGTGTTGGCAAGGCAGGCAATCCCGACGTGCAACCGGGGGTCGAAATCGTCATCGGGCCCGGCACGGAGGTGATCGCGGGCGAGGGCCGGATCGTCACGGCCGGCGCGATCGACGCCCATATCCACTGGATCAGCCCGCAGCAGATTGAGGAGGCGCTTTACTCCGGCGTCACCACGATGCTGGGT
>PBPM01000106.1 GCA_002724635.1 Rhodospirillaceae bacterium | reverse complement strand
TCGCCGTGTTCCTCTTTTCGTGCGCTTAAATTCTGGCGAGAAATTCTCAAAAGAGATATTCCCAAGTCTTTCGGTCGAGGCATTGAGAGTTGCGCAAAGAGCATCAACGTACCTTCTAAGGTCATCCGGAGCGAGTGGAGACGAAAGCTTCGGGGAAAACATTGGTCTACAGCAAATCAGGGTTGGACGAATAACAGTACCGACTTCCGGCAGCGGGCAGCTATGGCTGCACGATACCGGACACATTCCCGAAAGATATGTTTCTGCACTTGATGTATTTGGATCACAATCGGTAGCCCAAAAAATTCAAGGTCATATTGTCCTAATTGGAACAAGCGCCGCAGGCCTGAAAGATATCCGTGCGACCCCCATGGAAGCGGCTATTGCCGGGGTCGAAGTTCACGCAATGGCGATCGAGCAAATGATACTAGGGCACCATCTGCAACGCCCCGCTTGGATGCCCGGTGCCGAAATTCTATGGCTATGTTTTCTTGGCGCCATACTATCATTTCTAATTCCCCGTTACGGTGCTTATAAGTGTGCGGCCATTGCGCTATTGGGTCTGGCGGTTTCAATTCTGATACCTTGGTTTGCTTATACAGACTACAAAATCTTAGTTGATCCTGTTTATCCGTCGTTTGTGATTATCCTAATTTATTTAACAGGATCTTTTATTTCATTCCTTAGAACAGAGTCAGAGAAAAAATACGTCAGGGGTGCATTTAGTCGTTATTTATCCCCAGATCTCGTAAAAAAATTATCAGAAGAACCTGGCCTTTTGGAGCTCGGTGGCGAGACAAAGGATATGACAATAATGTTTTCTGACATAAGGGGTTTTACCAAAATCTCAGAAAGCATGTCAGCTTCGGAATTGACCAGCTTTATCAATGAGTATCTCACCCCCATGACTGATATAATCCTCCATCACAATGGGACGATCGACAAATATATGGGGGATGCAATCATGGCATTTTGGAATGCGCCGATTGATAACCCAAATCATAGAGAAGAGGCGGCAACTGCCGCTTTGGCGATGATGAAAGGACTTCGAGATTTCAATATGAGCCTCGACGAGAAGTCCGCTACCGATGGAAAAAAGAGGCCACCAATATCGATTGGGATCGGTATTAACACCGGGCCATGCTGCGTCGGAAATATGGGATCCGACCAGCGTTTTGACTATTCCGTATTAGGCGACACAGCAAATGTCGCCTCAAGGCTGGAGGGGCAATCAAAAACTTACGGTGTTTCGATCGTTGTTGGCGAAGAGGCCGTAAATTTTGCACCAGAGTTCGCCTGGTTTGAATTGGATCTGATTCGAGTAATCGGAAAAGATGAGCCTCTAAGAATTTTTTCTCTCGTCGGAGACAGTGGAGTTAACTCTGAAAAATGGTTTTTAGAGGCGTCAAAAATACAAGACATCTTTTTAGATAATTATCGAAACCAAAGATGGGATGAGGCGATCACGGCGCTCAATAAGCTCGAAGGGGTTTCGGAGATCGATTTATCGGTCCTTATCAGTTTATACCGAGACCGCATCAGCGTTTATCGTGATCAGGGTCTTGGTCCGGACTGGGATGGCGTGTATTCAGCTACTTCTAAATGAAACCTCCTATTCTTCCCGATACCTACTCTCATTTTTCAATTCAACGTAGCGCGGGTTATTTGGGTCTGATGCGGAAAGTGGGTTTGACCCAAGAAAACCTGCTTCAGTAGCGCTCATCAGGAACTCGATTGCGATTTATTGCCGAAAAAAATAATAAAAAATGTTGTCAAATTTTATTTAGATCAATGTCGTATATAGTTGTCACGGGCGAGTGGGAGTAGGCGGCGGCTAGTCGATCCGTACCAGCACACGCCCGTCCAGCGCTATTAGCGCTGCAGTCATAACGCTTACAGAAGCTGCTGGTGTGGCTTCAGTGACGCACTATGTTGCTAGGTACGTGCTTGTTCGGCGGTTTAATAATTGGATAACCAATAGCGGCTCTGGGGTCATGCCATGCCTTAACTCAGCGGGATGTTATTGTCGCGCTTCTTCGCCTGGTAGCTCGCTGATAGATCCGCATAGGTCGCGCGAATGCGTTCAATTTGCGCCGCACGTTTCGCGGCCCGATCGCCGCCTATCGCCTCCGACATCTCGATCAACCCCCGGCACTCCCAGAATGCGTTTTTACGCGCATAGTTGCCCTGCTGGATGTTGAAAACCTCGCTCAGGATCTTCAGATCGTGGGGGATTTTGAAGGCGTCCCGCGTGTCGTCGTAGCCGAAGAGGTAGAAGAAGTTGTCAAACCCGCCCCATGTGATGGCCGAGAGGCAGAGCGAACAGGGTTCGTGGGTCGAGACAAAAACGCAGTCCTTCGTATCGGGCCGGCCTTCTATGGGCAGCTTGTAGAAAGCGTTGAGGGTTGAGATCTCGCCATGGTTGAGCGGGTTCTCGATTTCGTTGTTGGTGCCTGCCATGACCAGAGAAAGATCGGACTTCCGCAGGATCGCGGCGCCGAACACCTTGTTGCCGACTTCGACGCCCGCGCAGGTCAGGGGCACGATATCCTGCTCGATTACATCAAGCAGCCGTTCGCAGAAGACGGTCGATTTGGTGTCCATCAGGCCTGTTCCGTGCACTTGAGGTTGGCGCGGGCCGGCGTAGTTAGGTGATCGATTGGATGCTTCATTATGACGGTTTTTCGGGACGCAGGACCATTCGCTGGCACCGTTTCTGCGCGCCTTCTCGCCGTTTCGCAAGCCCGATTTCGGATATACGGTAAATCGGTCGGTGGCCCGCGGGGGCTTCCAACCTGCACCTCGCACAGCCTACGATAAAGAGCTTATGATCCGTTTCGCACCCAATTTTTATCACCTGTTCCTGGAACTGCCGATCCGCGAGCGATTCTTGGCCGCGGCGAAGATCGGCTGCACCGCCATCGAGTGGCATTTTCCCCATCAACTGCCGAGGGACGAACTGAAGAGTCTGCTTGACGACAACGGACTCGAGTTCATGTATTGCGTGGTCCCGGTCGACTGGGATGCCGGCGTGCGCGGGCTGGGTGCGCAGCCGGGACGCCAGGACGAGTTCCGCCGCGCCGCCGACCTGGCGCTCGAATACATCCAGCATTGCGACTTCTATTCGATCAATGTGGGCGCCGGTCCGGTGCCGTTGGGTGAGTCGCGTGAGCGCTGCGTGGAGACCTACATCGAGAATCTAGACTACATCGCCGCCGCGTCGGGAGATCACCGGTGTAAGTTCCTGCTCGAACCCGTTGCTGAAAAGCGCATCCCCAACTGGGCGATGCAGACCATGGCCCAGGCCAGCGACATCGTGAACGCGGTCGGTCGCAACAATGTGGGGCTGGTCTATGACACGTTCCACATGCGCTACGAAGAGCGCGGTACCCTGTCCGACATCATGGATGCTTACTGGCCGCAGATCGGCTATGTCCAGATCGGCAACTCGCCCGACCGACACGAGCCGGGCGTAGGCGAGCTCGACCTCCTGTGGCTGGCCCGCCGTGCCATCGACAAGGGTTACCGCGAGGCCATTGGAATGGAGCTTGACCCGTCGATGGACACTTGGTCGAGTCTACTCTGGATGAACGAGCTAGGTTATACGGTCGATCCCGGCAATCGCTTGTGAACAAACGAAAAGTCGCACCAATGAAGTTTCTAAGGGTCTGAAAAACGCTGCTACTGGCTTTGGGCGGTCTTCTGCATCTTGGCGGAATAGGGGTCGCTCGCACCGTGGATTGCCGGTATCCGAATGCAACGCGCCTGTTTCACTAAAAGACTGAATTCCACTATCCTATCATCGTGCATAACGGACCCCGCCCGGCCTCGGGCCGAAGGGGCTAATTTTCTGTTCTCGGGAGAGTTTGCGATGGCGAAGAAAAAAACACCATATTTGGATGATCAGTCACGGACCGATGTGCGCGATGGCATGCGGATTGACTGGGATGTTCCCATTGAGATGGATGACGGCATTGTCCTTCGCTGTGACGTCTATCGACCGATAAAGAACGGCAAGTACGGCGTCATCATGACCTATGGGCCGTATGGCAAGCTCCTTCACTTCGACGATGCCTATCACGACCAGTATGAGCGCATGCTCGAGGATTTTCCTGAGATTGGTGCGGGCACGAGCGAGAAGTATCAGAACTGGGAAGTGGTGGATCCCGAGCGCTGGGTACCTGACGACTATGTCTGCATTCGCGTCGACGGGCGCGGTACAGGCCGGTCTCCCGGTGTCATCGATATTTGGTCCCTGCGCGAGGCGCAGGATCTGGCGATCTGCATCGACTGGGCCGGTGTCCAGTCCTGGTCCAACGGCAAGGTCGGCCTGAACGGCATCTCCTACTATGCGGAGAACCAATGGCAGGCGGCAGCACTGCAGCCCAAGCATCTCGCGGCGATCTGCCCTTGGGAGGGCGCGGCCGACTTCTACCGCGACATGGCCCATCACGGCGGTATCATGTGCAACGGCTTCGTCAAGGACTGGTCCGAGGCACAGGTCTACTCGGTTCAGCACGGCAAGGGTAAGAACGGCCCGCGTTCGCGCATGAACGCGGAGTGGGTTGCGGGCCCGCCGACGATGACCGAGGAAGAGCTCGGCGCCAACCGGAACAACTTCTACGAGGATTGCCTCGCCCGGAAGCTGGACACCGACGAATACTGGCAGTCGCGCATGCCCGATTGGAACAAGGTCAAGGTGCCGATGCTATCGACCGCGAACTGGGGCGGCCAGGGGCTGCATCCGCGTGGCAACTTCGAGGGCTTCACCCAGTCCAAGTCGAAGGAAAAGTGGCTCGAGGGGCATGGTATCGAGCACTGGACCCATTTCTACACTGACTACGGCATGGATCTACAGAAGCGTTTCTTCGGCTACTTCCTGAAGGGCGAGAAAAATGGCTGGAACAAGCAGCCGAAGGTCCAGCTTCAGGTGCGTCACCCGGGCGAGGTGTTCGTCGAGCGTCACGAAAGCGAGTGGCCGCTCAAGCGGACCCAGTGGACAAATTTCTACATCGATCCGTCGAATATGAGCCTCTCGACCACGCCCCAGAAGAAGAATGGTGCGGTCACATATGCCGGCTTCTCCGACGGCGTGACCTTCATGTCTGATCCGCTGGACGAGGATATGGAGATCACCGGGCCGATCGCCTCGAAGCTCTTCGTCTCGTCCTCGACGAGCGATGCGGACATGTTCCTTGTCTTCCGTGTTTTCGGTCCGGACATGAAGGAGGTGACCTTCCAAGGTGCGCTCGATCCGCATACGCCGATCGCGCAGGGCTGGCTGCGGGCGTCGCACCGCAAGCTCGACGAGAAGAAGAGCTTGCCTTACAGGCCGTATCACACCCATGACGAAGAGCAGCCCCTAAAGCCGGGCAAACCCTACGAGCTTGACGTCGAGGTCTGGCCGACCTGTATCGTGGTGCCGAAGGGGTATCGCATCGCGCTGTCCGTCCGGGGCAAGGATTACGTTTATCCCGGTGATTCCAATGTACAGCTTGGCGAGTATGCCAACTGGACCGGGTGTGCGATCTTCCGTCATGACGATCCGCGTGACCGACCGGCCGAAATCTTCGGAGGCGATGTGACCTTACACACTGGGCCAAAGGAGCAGGCACATGTGATGCTGCCGATCATTCCCGCGAAGAAGGGCCGAAGGAAGTAAGCCAAAAGTACAAACGGGCGGTTCGGAGATTCGGGCCGCCCGAAAATGTTTCCAATGTGCGCGTTGACGAACAACGCCCGTGTTAGGCCGCATAGAAAGGCTGATCCTGAGGGGGGAAATGATCATGAGTGACAACACCTATGCCGATGATCCGATATTCAAGAGCGAGATCCGCGAGGGTATGCGCGTCGACTGGGATGTACCGATCGAGATGGACGACGGACTCTTGCTGCGCGCGAATGTTTACCGTCCGGACGATGACGGGAGCTATCCGGTCGTCATGTCCCATGGCCCGTACGGCAAGGATCTTCATTTTGAGGAGATTTACAAGACCTGCTGGGACCTCATGTGTGAAAACCATCCAGACGTGCCGGCCGGGTCGACGAATATCCACCAGAGCTGGGAAGTCTGCGATCCTGAAAAATGGGTGCCGAAGGGTTATGCTGTCATCCGCGTCGATTCCCGCGGCGCGGGGCGCTCGCCGGGTTATCTGGAGCATTGGAGCCCGCGTGAGACCCAGGATTTCGCCACCTGCATCGACTGGGCCGGCGTGCAGCCCTGGTCGAACGGCAAGGTCGGCCTGTCGGGCATTTCCTACTACGCAGTCAACCAGTGGCAGGTCGCGGCCTTGCGGCCAAAGCATCTGGCGGCTATCTGCCCTTGGGAAGGCTTCAACGATTTCTACCGCGAGTTAGCCTACCAGGACGGCATCTACGACTCGTTCGCGCGCCACTGGTACGACATGCAGATTCTCAAGATCCAGCATGGCTATGGCGACCGCGGCTGGGCGTCACGCGCCAATGGCGAACTCGCGGCGGGCCCGGATACCCTCTCGGACGAGGAGCTTGCGGCCAACCGCTACGATCTCTACCAGTCCTACATTTCCCATCCGCTGGACGACGACTACTACGCGGCTTTGACCCCCGATCTGTCGAAGATCGAGGTCCCGGTGCTGAGCTGCGCCAACTGGGGCGGCGCGCCGCTACATCCGCGCGGCAACTTCAACGGCTTCATACAGGCAGGCTCTAAGGAGAAGTATCTCGAGGTCCACGGCTTGGAGCACTGGTCGCTTTACTACACCGATTATGGCAACGACCTGCAGTGGCGGTTCTTCGACCGCTACCTGAAGGGCGACGACTCCGGCTGGAAGGACCAGCCAAGGGTCTCGCTCAATGTGCGCCATCCCGGCGAGAAGTTCGTGCTGCGCGCCGAGGATGACTGGCCGCTGCCGCGCACGCAATACACGAAGTATCATCTGGAGCCGGCTGGGCAGGTTCTATCCGAGAAAACCGCAAGCACGGTCGCCGAGATCACCTACGGGGCTATGGGCGATGGCCTGACCTTCCTGTCAAACCCGATGGCTGAAGACACGGAAATCTGCGGACCAATGGCGGTGAAACTCAATATCTCATCGGACACGAGGGACGCCGACCTGTTTGTGGTCCTGCGGGTGTTCCAGTCGGACATGAAGGAAGTCACGTTCCGTGGCGCGCTCGACCCGCATACGCCGGTCGCGTCGGGCTGGTTACGCGCTTCTCACCGCAAGCTCGATCCGGCGAGGTCGACCGAGGCGGCGCCAGTCCACGCTAATGACGAGGTTCAGGCACTCAACCCGGGTGAGGTCTACGAGGTGGATGTCGAGATCCATGCCTCCGGGATCGTCGTGCCGGCGGGCTACCGCTTCGGCCTGTCGATCCGGGGCTGCGACTATGTTTATCCCGGTGAGCCGAACAGCGGACTTTCGAACATGAAGAACACCTTCACCGGCGTCGGACCGTTCCTGCACGACGACCCGGATAACCGTCCGGCGGAGGTCTTCGACAACAATGTCACGGTGCACCTTGGCGGCGACAATGCCGGTTATGTGCTGCTGCCGTTCATTCCAGCGAAATAGGGAGAGTACTATGGACGACGTCACTTATAAGGGCGATCCGCTGTTCAAGAGCGAGGTCCGCGAGGGCATGCGCGTCGACTGGGACGTGCCTATCGAAATGGATGACGGTATCGTCCTGCGCGCCAATGTGTATCGCCCCGATGATGACGGTCAGTATCCGGTCATTATGTCTCACGGCCCCTACGGCAAGGACCTCCACTTCGAGGAGATCTACAAGACCTGCTGGGATCTGATGTGCGAGAACCACCCGGACGTGCCCCGGGGCTCCACCAATATCCATCAGGCGTGGGAGGTGGCGGATCCGGAGAAGTGGGTGCCGCACGGTTATGTCCTCGTGCGGGTTGATTCTCGCGGCGCCGGGCGCTCGCCGGGCTACCTCGAACACTTCAATGTCCGCGAGACCAAGGACTTCTATGATTGTGTTGAATGGGGCGGGGTGCAGTCTTGGTCCAACGGTAAGGTTGGTCTGTCGGGCATTTCCTACTATGCCATCAACCAGTGGCAGGTCGCGGCATTACAGCCACCACACCTTGCCGCGATTTGTCCTTGGGAGGGATCGGCCGATTACTATCGCGAGGGCGCCTATCACGGCGGCATCTATTCCTCGTTCGCACGTCACTGGTACGACATGCAGATCAAGCAGCTCCAACATGGCTATGGCGACCGGGGTTACCGCTCGCGGGCCAATGGGGAATGGTCGGCCGGACCGGAGACATTGTTGGATGAGGAGCTCGAGGCGAACCGCTTCGAGCTGCATGAATCCATGCGCGCCCACCCGATGGACGATGATTGGTTCGCGGAACGTAGCATCGATCTGAAGAAGATCGAGGTACCGATTCTCAGCTGTGCCAACTGGGGTGGTGCGCCGCTGCATCCGCGCGGCAATTTCCGTGCGTTCATGCTCGCGGGCTCGAAGGATAAATGGCTTGAGGTCCATGGCCTGGAGCACTGGTCGCTCTACTATACCGACTACGGCAACGACCTGCAGATGCGGTTCTTCGACTGTTTCCTGAAAGACGACGATTCTGGCTGGAAGGACCAGCCGCGCGTGTCCCTGAACGTGCGTCATCCCGGTGAGAAGTTCGTGCTGCGCTCGGAAGAAGAATGGCCGTTGGCGCGTACCGAATTCACCAAGTACCACCTTGAAGCCGCCGGCCAGATCTTGGCGGAGACACCTTCCAGTGAGAGCGCCGCGATAACCTATGCAGCGATGGGCGACGGTCTGACCTTCCTGTCGAACCCGGTGTCCGAAGACACGGAAATCTGCGGGCCGATGGCGGTGAAACTCAATATCTCGTCGGATACTAAGGATGCGGATCTATTCGTGATCCTGCGGGTGTTCCAGTCGGACATGAAGGAAGTCACGTTCCGTGGCGCGCTCGACCCGCATACGCCGGTTGCGTCGGGCTGGTTACGCGCTTCTCACCGTAAGCTTGACCCGGAATTGTCGACCGATGCGGCCCCATACCACACCCATGACGAACTGCAGGAACTCACCCCGGGCGAGGTCTACGAGGTCGATGTCGAAATTCATTCCACCGGTATCGTTGTCCCGAAGGGCTACCGCTTCGGCCTGTCGATTCGGGGTTGTGACTATGTCTATCCCGGCGAGCCGGATGCGGGCCTGTCGAACATGAAGAACACCTTCACGGGTGTCGGTCCCTTCCTCCATGACGACGAAACCGACCGTCCGCCCGAGGTCTTCGACAACAACGTGACCGTGCACCTGGGCGGCGACCATCCGGGTTACGTGCTATTGCCGATCATTCCCGCGAAGTAGGGATCTCATGTCGCCTTACGTGGGGGATCCGCAATTTCGCACGCAGGTGCGGGACGGGATGCGCATCGACTGGGACGTGCCCATCGAGATGGACGACGGCAACGTTCTGCGGGCGGATATCTTCCGGCCCAACAGGCGGGGCCGCTTCCCGGTGATCATGAGCCACGGACCCTACGCGAAGGGCCTATCGTTTCAGGAGGGCTACGAGACCGCCTGGAACATCATGGTCGAGAACTTTCCCGAAGTCGCGCAGCGCACGACCAACAAGTACGCCAACTGGGAGGTCGTGGACCCGGAGAAATGGGTGCCCGACGGCTATGTGGTCATTCGGATCGATTCCCGGGGCTCCGGTCGATCGCCCGGCATCGTTGATGTACGCTCGCCGCGCGAAACGAAGGACTTCGCGGCCTGCATAGAGTGGGCGGGCGCGCAGCCTTGGTCGAGTGGCAAGGTTGGACTGAACGGCATTTCCTACTACGCGATCAACCAGTGGCATGTGGCTGCGCTCAAACCGAAACATCTGGCCGCGCTATGTGTCTGGGAGGGGGCCGGCGACTACTACCGGGATTCCAACTATCACGGCGGAATCCTGTCGACCTTCGTGACAAACTGGTACGACAAGCAGGTCGAATCCGTGCAGTACGGTCTCGGCAAGAACGGCCCGCGTTCGGCGGTGCATGGCGATCTCGTCTGTGGCCCCAAGACCTTTTCTCGCGCGCAGCTGAAGAAGAACCGGACCGATCTGCCCCGGGAGTTGCTCAAGCGCTCCCTCGACGATGCGTGGTATCGCGGCCGGTCGGCCGACTGGTCGAAGATCGACCTCCCGGTCCTCTCGGCCGGTAACTGGGGAGGGCAGGGACTGCATCTGCGCGGCAACATCGACGGGTTCGTGCATGCCGCCTCGAAGGAGAAGTGGCTCGAGATGCACGGGCGCGAGCACTGGACCGAGTTCTACACCGACTACGGGCTCGATCTGCAGAAGCGTTTCTTCGGCCATTTTCTGAAGGGCGAGGACACCAGCTGGAAGAAGCAGCCTAAGGTCTTCCTGAACATACGGCATCCCGGCGAGGTGTTCGTGCCGCGCGCGGAGAAGGAATGGCCGATCAAGCGCACGCGTTGGACGAAAGCCTATCTCGACCCGGACAGCGGAGCGCTGGTGCGGCGCAAGCTCGAGCGTAAGCGCACGGTCACCTATGCAGGGCTCGGGGACGGGGTCACGTTCCTGACACCCTCGTCGGACCGTGAAGTCGAGGTCACCGGCCCACTGGCGGCCAAGCTGTTCATCTCTTCGGAAACGAAGGATGCGGATCTCTTCTTGGTGGTCAGCCTGTTCGCGCCAGACCTGAAAGAGGTCACCTTCAAGGGCGCGCTCGATCCGCACACGCCGATCGCGCAAGGCTGGTTGCGAGCCTCGCACCGCAAGCTCG
>PBPM01000105.1 GCA_002724635.1 Rhodospirillaceae bacterium | reverse complement strand
ACGTCTACGGCCTGACCGAGATCTACGGCCCGGCAATCATCTGCGCCTGGCAGGACGAGTGGAACGAGCTACCGCTCAACGAGCGGGCCCGCCTGCAGTCCCGCCAGGGCGTTCCTTACGAAGTCCTTGAAGACATGATGGTCGCCCACCCCGAGACCATGGTCCCAGTACCCCAGGATGGCGAAAGCATGGGCGAGGTCTTCACCCGCGGTAACGTCACGATGAAGGGCTATCTCAAGAACCCTCAGGCGACGGGGGAGGCCTTCGCGGGCGGCTGGTTCCATACCGGCGATCTGGGCGTCTGGCACGCCGACGGGTATATCGAGCTCAAGGACCGGTCGAAGGACATCATCATCTCGGGCGGCGAAAACATTTCCTCCATCGAGGTCGAGGACACTCTTTACAAGCATGCGGCGGTGGCTGCCGTGGGCGTGGTCGCCCGTCCGGACGAGAAGTGGGGCGAGACCCCCTGCGCGTTCATCGAGCTCAAGCCGGGGGCCAAGGCCACAGAGGACGAGATCATCCAGCATTGCCGGGATAATCTCGCGCACTTTAAATGCCCGCGGCATATCGTGTTCGGGCCGCTGCCCAAGACGTCGACGGGGAAGATCCAGAAGTTCAAACTTCGCGATCAGGCCAACGAACTAGCGCGCGCCGCAAAATAACGCGCCGACAGATGAAACGATAAAGGCGGCTCTAACGAGCCGCCTTTTTCAATGTCTCTTACCCTATGCCGGCTAGGTCGCTTCAAGGGTGAAGATGGCATCCTTCAGCTTGAGCTTTTCCTTCTTCAACTCCGATATCACGAACTGATCTGGATTGGGGCGCTGTTCCTCGCCTCCAATTTCATCTTCGAGAGAGGCGTGTCTTAGCTTGAGAGTCTCAATCCGTTTGTCCATCGGCACGTGGCATATCTCCTTGTCAAAGCTGGGACGTATCGCGTTATCAACCTTCAAATGCTAAGCTGATTCACCCCGGCATGGGAAGCCATGATGCCGTAAGCGCCAATCCGTGGGCCTACTATAATAGCGATATGCCGTGCCGCCGCGTCGCTGAGGAAAGGAGACAGTTTGTCGGACGACCACATCTCGGACCGGTTTCGCCGTGTTCGTCCGGCCTGTCTGTGTAAGTTCGATCTTCTTCCGAACCTCATCAGGGTGACACCAAACGCGGACAAATAATTAGATTGCTACATAAATACGCCGGTCGAACCTAGTTCCGGAAGTGGTTAACAAATGTTTGCGTCTCGCTGTAAATAGGGCGAAATCTGCCCGGTCGCGCTTGCCACGCTCCGCTGCGCTCCTATAATCCCCGCTTTTCTGGGCCACACGGCCCGCATCCCCTAGGGAGATACAGATGGCAGACGCGCCGGTTGTCGGGATTATCATGGGAAGCCAGTCCGACTGGGAGACTATGCGCAACGCTGCCGAGACCCTTGACACCCTCGGGGTCGCGCATGAGACGCGGATCGTCTCGGCCCATCGCACCCCCGACCGGATGTCCGACTACGCCAAGACGGCGCGCGACCGGGGCCTGAAGGTAATCATCGCCGGGGCCGGCGGCGCGGCGCACCTGCCGGGCATGACTGCAGCCATGACCAGCCTACCGGTCTTCGGCGTGCCGGTCGAAAGCATAGCCCTGTCGGGCATGGACAGTCTGCTGTCGATCGTCCAGATGCCCGCCGGCGTTCCCGTCGGCACCCTCGCCATCGGTCGGGCGGGGGCCGTCAACGCAGCCCTGCTCGCCGCCGCAGTGGTCTCGCTGGAGAACTCCGATGTGGCCAACGCTCTCGACGAGTGGCGCGCGGACCAGACGGGCGCGGTGGCCGAACGACCGACCGACGACGCCTAACGCCCGTGGCGAGCGCAGATGACAGTATGCCAGTCGAACCCGGCGGTACCATCGGCATCCTCGGCGGCGGCCAGCTCGGCCGGATGACCGCACTGGCGGCGGCCAATCTCGGCTATCGCTGTCACGTCTTCTGCCATAGCGCCGACGAGCCCGCGGCACAGATCGCAACCCGGACCACGCTGGCCGCGTTCAACGACAACGACGCGGTCGATGCCTTCGCCGCCAACATCGATGTCGCGACCCTAGAATTCGAAAACATCCCGATCGCCACGCTTGAACGAATCGCCCGCCACACGCCGGTCCGTCCATCGCCCGCCGTTCAGGCCGTGGCCCAGAACAGGCTGCGCGAGAAGAGTTTCGCCAACGAACTCGGGATCGCCACCGCACCCTTCCGCGCCGTCACCGGCGCCGACGAACTGGCCGCCGCGATCGAAGAGGTCGGCACGCCGTCGGTCCTGAAGACCGTGCGCTTCGGATATGACGGCAAGGGTCAGGTCGCCATCGCCGACGGTACCGACCCGGTGCATGCTTGGTCCGACAGCGGCGCAAGTCCCGAAACCGACGGCGGCATCCTCGAGGGGTTTGTCGACTTCGAACTAGAAATCTCGGTGATCGTCGCCCGCTCCACGAATGGCGATACGGCCGCCTTCGTCCCGGTCGAGAACCGGCACCGCAACCATATCCTCGACGAGACCATCGTCCCGGCTGCGATTCCGGACGCGACCGCCGAGGCCGCCCGCGACATTGCGATCCGACTGTGCGAAGGCCTCGGCGTGATCGGCCTACTGGCCGTGGAGATGTTCGTGACGGCGAACGGCGAGGTGCTGGTCAACGAGGTCGCCCCACGCCCTCACAATTCCGGGCACTGGAGCATAGATGCGAGTCGCACGAGCCAGTATGAACAGCTTGTCCGCGCAATCTGCGGCCTGCCGCTAGGGGACCCCACGCGACGCTGCGATGCGGTGATGAAAAACCTCGTCGGCGACGAGGTCGAGGCCTGGCGTAAGGCAATCACCGACCCCAGTGCGCACCTGCATCTGTACGGCAAGACTGAGACCCGTGCGGGCCGCAAGATGGGTCACGTCACCCGGCTGGGGAAGGCGTTTGGCGGATGATCGCAAACAGCTTTCCCGGCAAAGGCGGACGCGCAGATCAATCCATGGAATGAACGCCCGAGAAAAACTCCTGAATGTCAGCTTGCCGGCTTTGTGACGCGATTCGGAGCACCCTGAGAAACGTAATTATCCGACCCCGCCCTCGCGCAGGCGTTCGGACGCCAGCCGGGCAAACCGCTTCGGGTTGGGCAGATAGGCCATCGCGCGGCGGATGTTTTCCTTACGCGCAGGAATGCGCATGACTCCAGCGATGCGCCGGTCGAGAAATTCCCAGGTCGCCTCGCTGTCCTCAGACGCGTCATCGAGCCAGAAGAGCAACGTCGCGGAATAGACCCCGGCGAGGGTTAGACGCTTGGTGTAGAAATTGAAGTCAGTTGCCCTGTCGCCCGCCGCGTACCACATCTCGTCGACGGTGCGGTAAAGGCATTTGAGACCGCGCCCGCCGTGCTGAGGTTGAGCCAGATAGGTAAGCGCGCGGCGGACCGCCTCGCGATGGGCCACGACCGCGCCGATCCGGGCGCGCACTAGGAACGTGATCCGCTCGCGAAACCGCATCCCGTCCCCGTCGGCCTCGTCATAAGCCGCGGTCATAGCGCGGTCGGCCTCAACACTCCAGAAGGCGATAAGCCCGGCGATCCCGCCGGGAAAGGCGAGAGTCACCAGCGCCGGGTCGAGCCCCGCATCCCCCGCCGCGGCGCGCAACGACTTCGCCGACCAACCGTCGAACGGCACATGAGGCAGAACCGCGGCCAGGATTGCCCGCCGCTCGGTGAGGAGATGAGAGGTTTCAGCCGTCATCGGCTTCCTCCGCGGGCGCCTGATCCTTGCTCAACTCCTCAACGAAACCGAACTGGGACATGTCCTCGATCCGGCTGGGATAGAGTATGCCGTCGAGATGATCGCATTCGTGCTGTATCACCCGGGCATGAAATCCCTCGGCGTCCAGCGTGATCGCCTTGCCCGCCAGCGTCTGGTAGGTCACTTGAACCCGGTCGAAGCGGCGCACCGCCCCAGCCATGCCAGGCACGGACAGGCAAGCCTCGAAGCCGAGATTCGTTTCCTCGCCGACAGGGGTGACCAACGGATTGACCATGACCGTTAGCGGGACGCTAACGTCTTCCGCACCCTCGTGCGCGGCACGTTCGCTTTCAACCTTGTAGACGACAATCCGCCAGGGCATGTGCACTTGGGGCGCGGCCAGACCGGTGCCGTCCGCATCCTCCATGGTCGCGATCATCGCATCCACAAGCCGCGCGACATCGGGTGCCGTCGGGTCTGGAACCTCGGCCGCGGGGGTGCTGAGGACCGGGTGGCCCATGCGGGCTATCTTGAGTATCGCCATGATGGGAATATGCGATTACGCTGCACGCGCGTAAAGGCCCAGCGCGTTGCGCGGATTGCGACCGTACGACGGAAGGCTCGCGCCTTACAGGTGGATGGCGCTATCCTTGGTATCCATTCTTACGCACCTGGAGCGGCCCATGACCGCGATCACCTATATCGACGGCGAATGGCAGGAGGGCAACGTTCCGGTAATCGGCGCGACCTCCCACGCCATCTGGCTCGGATCGATCGCCTTCGACGGAGCGCGCGCCTTCGAGGGAGTCACGCCCGATCTCGACCGCCACTGCCAAAGGGTCGTGAACTCGGCCAAGGCCATGCATCTCGAGAGCCCTCTGTCGGCCGGCGACATCGAGCAGATCGCCCGCGACGGCATTGCGCAGTTCGGCGACGACGCCGAACTCTATGTCCGACCGATGCTCTACGCCAACGCTGGCATAGGGTTGCTCGCGCCCGATTCGGCGAGCACGCGCTTCGTGCTGACCGTGTTCGAAGCGCCGATGCCGACGGGGGACGGCTTCTCCTGCTGCCTGAGCCCCTATCGCCGGCCCGGGCCCGAAGTCGCCCCGACCGACGCCAAGGCGTCGTGCCACTATCCCAATTCCTCGCGCGCGATCATCGATGCCCGCGAACGTGGCTTCGACAATCCGGTTATGCGCGACTCATTGGGACATGTCGCAGAGTTAGCAACCGCCAACATCTGGATCGTGCGCGACGGCGTCGCGATCACGCCGGTCCCTAACGGGTCCTTCCTGAACGGCATCACCCGCCAGCGGCTGATCGGGTTGCTGCGCGAGGACGGCATCGAGGTGCAGGAACGCACGGTGGAGACTGCGGAGTTAGACGCGGCGGACGAGATTTTCAACTCCGGCAACTACGGCAAGGTCCAGCCCGTCATCCGTTACGAGGACCGGCAGCTACAGCCAGGCCCGATCTACCACCGGGCCCGAGAGCTATACTGGGCCTTCGCCCACGCAAACAGGGCATAGCACCGCAGTCAGGCGATACTGAGATCCTCGCCGGCAAGCGCCCGGCGCAAAAGATCGACCGTCGCGTCGCGGCCGTATAGCGCGGCGAATGAGCCGAAGCGCGGCCCCTGGCTTTGCCCGAACAACACCTCATAGAGAGTGCGGAACCAGTCGCGCAGGGGCTCGAAATCATGCGCCTTGCCCACGGCGTAGACTTGGTTCTGCAGCGCCTCGCCGTCCGAGTCCGCCGGCATAGCGGCTAAGCGGTCCGCTAGTTCCGTCAGCGCCGCGCGTTCACGGTCGTCTGGCGCACGATATTGTTTCGACGGCTTCACAAAGTCTCGATAATAGGCGATCGCGTGGCCGACGAGCCGGTCGAGGAAGGGGCTGTTCTCCGGCGTCGCACCAACGGCATAGCGTGCGATGAAGCCCCACAGCACATCCGGGTCCTCGGAGTTACAGGCGCCCGCTAGGTTGAGCAGCAGGCCAAAGGACAGATCCGCGCCCGCCGGCGGCACATCGCCAGCATGGATGTGCCAGGCCGGGCTATCGAGCTGCTTGTCTGGCGCTAGGCCCGGAAAACTTGCGACATTGGTCAGATACTCGTCGACCGATTTCGGGATAACATCAAAATGCAGCCGCTTGGCCGACTTTGGCTTGCCAAACATGTAGTGGGACAAGCTCTCGGGCGGGCCATAGGTGAGCCAATCTTCTATTGTTAGCCCGTTGCCGCGCGACTTGGATATCTTCTCGCCCTTGTCGTCGAGAAACAATTCGTAGGTCAGCCCGGCCGGCGGCCTCGCGCCAAGGATTCGGCAGATCTTCCCCGACAAGTTCACGGAATCGATCAAGTCCTTGCCCGACATCTCGTAGTCGACCGAAAGAGCGACCCAGCGCATTGCCCAGTCGGCCTTCCATTGCAGCTTACAGTGACCGCCGGTGACCGGGGTCTCGATCGAAGCCCCCGTCTCGGGGTCGGTATAGGTGACTGTGCCCGCATCGGGATCGGTGACATCCATCGGCACCTGCAGCACCACACCCGTGCGCGGACAGACCGGCAGGAACGGGCTGTAGGTCGCTTGCCGTTCCGCGCCTAGGGTAGGCAGAATCACTCCCATAATCGCGTCGTAATGCGCCAACATCGCGCGCAGCGTGTCGTCGAACAGGCCTGCCTTGTAGCATTCGGTCGAGCTGTAAAATTCATACGCGAAACCGAAGTCGTCGAGGAACGACCGCAGGCGCGCATTATTGTGAGCCGCGAAGCTATCATGGGTGCCAAATGGGTCGGGTACGGCGGTCAGCGGCTTGCCCAGATGGCCCGCGAGCATCTCCTGTTCGGGCAGGTTCGTTGGCACCTTACGCAGACCGTCCATGTCGTCGGAGAAAGCGATAAGGCGCGTGGGAATATCCGACAGTTCGGCGAAGGCACGACGCACCATGGTGGTACGCGCTACCTCGCCGAAGGTGCCAATATGGGGCAGGCCCGACGGACCGTAACCGGTCTCGAATAGGACATAGCCCTTGTCGAGGCTAGGGGCGGCGGCGGGTCCGCTGAGTCGGTCGAGAATCGACCGCGCCTCCTTGAATGGCCAGGCCTTCGCCGTCAGAAGCATGTCTTGATCGTGTGCCATGAGCCCGTGGTTTCCCACCAAATATCGTGCGGCGGAACCTAGGCTCGGGCCGGAATCAGGTCAACCACCCTCCGCACCCGACGGGACGGGCATCAGATGGTCAGGTTGAGGCTTGTGGCGCAATCGGACAGCGAAACGGAGTGTTTCACAAAGGTTTCAATCGACGTGCGATCGACCCAGGCGTCGGCCGCCTCCCGGACCGTCTGGATGATCTGCGCTTCGTCGGAGACATCAACCGAATTGGCCGGATATTCAGGGCTCTGGTTCTCGGGACTGCCTTCGGAGCTCTAGGGCGAGACCGCCGGCTCCTCAGCGGGCGGCTTCGCCACCAGCGCCGACAGATGCGTCATGGAACCTTGATCAATCATACCAGCCCCTTGGAATGCTTCGGGTATCTCGCTTTGATAGCTATTTGAATCGAATCTGCCACAAATCTCGACAATGCTTTCGGGATTCGGAGGCGCCCCGCTACTCTCACCCAATGAGCAAACACCCCCTCCCCGCCCCCGACGTCCGCGCGGTCGATATGCCGGCACTCGTCGTCGGCCGCAGCTTCGCGACTTGGCGCGCGCCGGACGGCACGCGCGATGCGCTCGGCGCCGACGAGGCGGCGCGGCGCGCCCGCGCGCAGCCGCCAATCCTGTGCCACGCCCCGTCAACCGCCCGGCGGCTGGGCACGGACCATGTCAACGGTTACGACGTGCTTGAGCTTTTCGCTTTCGTCCGTCCGGCGGAATTCACCCTGCCGACCGTCCGCGGACTCGCCCGCACGCTGGGAATCACGGACGCGGACGAGGCGGACGCGCTGGTCGCAGTCGCAGACCGCCTGCTCGGCGACCTCACCGAGGCCCGCCAGAACTATGAGAATGCCGCGGCGATCGCGCGTGCGCTGCAGCGTACGGGCTGGCTGTGGGCACCCCTCGTGCTCGCAGCCCTCAACACGAACGACTCGCCCGACCACAGCGACGCCCGGGTGGCGAGCGCGCTGGCCGTCTGGCGCGACGTCCCCGAGTGGAGCGAGACCGCACCGGAGCCGCCCCCAGGAAACGACCCGGTCTCCGCCGACGAGGCGCGTGAACGCCTCGCGCTGCTGCTCGGGTTCGATGCTGAGAGACGCGAGGGACAGCTCGACTACGCCGCCGCAACTGCAGACGCCTTTGCCACACGCACCGCGCCGGACAGCCCCAACATTGTCCTCGCCGAGGCGGGCACCGGCACTGGCAAGACGCTAGGTTACATCGCGCCGGCCAGCCTATGGTCGGAGAAGAATGCCGGTCCGGTCTGGATCAGCACCTACACGCGCAACCTGCAGCAGCAAATCGACCAGGAGCTTGACAGCCTCTATCCCGACCCTGAGGAGAAGGCGCGGCGGGTGGTGATCCGCAAGGGCCGGGAGAATTATCTCTGCCTACTAAATCTCGAGGACGCGGTAGGTCGCTTCACGACACTGCAGCGGCGTAATGCTCTCGGGGTGGCGCTCACAGCGCGCTGGGTCCAGGCCACGCGAGACGGCGACCTAGGCGGCGACTTTCCCGCCTGGCTGGTCGATTTGGTCGGCGTGCCGCCCACCCTAGGCCTCTCGGACCGGCGCGGCGAATGCATCTATTCCGCCTGCAGCCATTACAGCCGCTGCTTCGTCGAGCACTCGGTGCGCAAGGCGCGCAAGGCTCGACTGGTAGTAGCCAACCACGCGCTGGTGATGATACAGGCCGCGCTTAGCGCCGCCGACGGCGGTGCGAACGATGGCGGCAACATCCCCTCGCGGTATGTCTTCGACGAGGGCCACCATATTTTCGACGCCGCCGATTCGGCATTTGCCGCACATCTGAGCGGGCACGAGATGGCCGAGTTGCGCCGCTGGCTGCTCGGTAACGAGGGCGGCAGTCGGCGCCGGTCGGGTGGCCGGGCACGCGGCCTGCGCGAGCGGACGGAGGGCCTGATCGCCGCCGACGACACCAACGCGGCCGAAGCGCTCGCCGCGGCACTTGACGCGGCGCAGATTCTGCCCGCCCCCGGCTGGCTCAATCGCCTTTCTGGCACGATGACCGAGGGCCCGGCGGAAGCCTTCCTAGCCGAGGTCCGTGAACAGGTGTTCGCCCGCGCTAATGCCGGCGACGCCGCCTATTCACTCGAGACGGAGGTTCGCCCGCCTTCGGATGGCCTGCCCGATGCCGCCGCCGCGTTGCGCGAGAACCTTGTCGGTCTAGCGACACCCCTCAGCAAGCTCTGTAGCCGACTGATCCAGCGGCTGGACAACGATGCCGACGAGCTCGAAAGAGCCACGCGCGAGCGTATCGAGGCGGTCGCACGCGCCCTGCAACGGCGCACGGAAATACTGATAAGCGCCTGGATCGACATGCTCGACGCAATCAACGAGCCCGTGTCAGACGCCTTCGTCGATTGGATAGAGGTGGAGCGCATTGACGGTCGCGAGGTCGACGCCGGCCTCTACCGGCACTGGGTGGACCCAACCCTGCCCTTCGCTCAGGCCATGGCGCCAATTACTCACGGCATGGTATTCACCTCAGCGACGCTGACCGACCGCATAGCGGATGCTGAACCGGACTGGAACAGCGCCGAGGCCCGTACCGGCTCTGTGCATATGCCTGCGCCTGCCATCCACGCCCGCGTCGCCTCGCCCTTCGACTATGGCGAACAAACCCGCGTGTTTGTCGTCACTGACGTACGCCGCAATGATGCCGACCAGATTGCGGCCGCGATGCGCGAACTGTTCCTCGCAGCGGGCGGCGGCGGGATCGGGCTCTTTACCTCGATCGCGCGGCTGCGCCAGGTACATGCGCGCATGGCCGACGCACTCGATGCCGCCGGGCTGCCGCTCTACGCCCAGCATGTGGAGGCGCTCAACGTCGCGACCCTGATAGACATCTTCCGGGCGGAGACCGACGCCTGCCTGCTCGGCACCGACGCCGTACGCGACGGGGTCGATGTGCCCGGACGTTCACTCCGCATGCTCGCCTTCGACCGCATCCCCTGGCCGCGCCCAACGATCCTGCACCGCGCCCGTCGCGAGGCGTTCGGTGGCCGTAACCATGACGACCTGCTCGCACGCCTGCGCCTCGCCCAGGCCTATGGCCGCCTCATCCGGCGCAAGGACGACCGGGGTGTATTCGTAATCCTCGACGCCGCAACGCCGACGCGCCTGTTCAGCGCCTTTCCCCACGACGTTGTGCCGGAACGCATTGGCCTGATCGAAGCCATCGAAGCGACGGAAGCTTTTCTGGGCGAATAACGTCTTTGTTAGGCCATGCCAAACCAGGCTAGGAGCGCACTGACCGTAAACACCGAGACAACCGTCGAGACTAGGATCGCAGCGGAACAGCGCTGAACGAAGATTCCGTACTTCTGGGCCATCACGAAAGCGAGTGCACCAGTGGGGAGTGCGGCGATAAGGACCACGCCACGCGTGGATTCGAAATCGAGATCGAAGACCGTTACAGCCAGCCACCAAGTTGCAAATGGCTGGGCAATCAGCTTCACGAACACCATCCAGCCAACCTCGGGTGCACCGCTAGTGATCGGCTTGCCCACCATGAATAGCCCCATCGCGAACAGGGCGCATGGTGCGGCGGCCGCAGCCATCAGGGACAGAAAGTTAGTGGCCGGCTCGGGCAGCCCCAAGCCAGCCCAAGACCAGAGCAAACCGGCCAATGGTGCTAGGAACAGCGGCCCGCGCACGACGGCAAGCACCGCGTTGCCGAACAGACGAAACGGCGACGGCCCATCGCCGCCGTCCATTTCGATCAGCAAGATCGTCAGGCCAAGTAGCACTGCGTTGTTCACCGCCGTCGCGATCACCGCCGGCAGCGCGCCATCGGGGCCGAAGGCCGCGAGGAACAGCGGAATGCCGATATAGCCGGTATTGGAGAACACCCCCGTCAGACCATGCAGGGTCACCCTGCCAAGGCTGTTCCGGAATACGGTCCGTGCGAGGACTATAGAAGGGATCGCAACAATCGCCATACCGCCGAGAAATGTCCAGATGAAGGGCCAGTCGAGAATCTTTTCGACCGGCTCGCTGGCCATCGACAGAAACAAGACCGGCGGCAGCGCGAACCAGTAGACGAAGGCGTTGAGCGCTTCCGAACTCGATGACCCCAGGACGCGGAATCGGCCGGCGAGGTAGCCTGCGAACATGATCGCGAAAACTGGAATGGCGACATTGATAACGGCGGACATAGAAACAGCCTATTGGGCGGCCTAGACCCTGTCGATACTGACTTTCGACGCCGCCATGCCGAGCAACTTGACGCCACACTCCCCGACCGCTTTAACGAAACCACGCATCAGCAAGAAAATATTGGAAATGGTCGAACCTCAATCCGCACTCGCCTACACCATGGTCATGGTGCCCACCGCCGCCATCGAGCGCGCAGCGTGGACGCGTTGCGCACTCATCTAGGTTCGGCACGGGAGCGGTATCTTGGGCAATTTGACGAGCACGAAAATAGGGTTCATCGGCCTCGGGCTGATGGGTAAGCCCATGGCGCGCAACCTACTCGCGGCGGGTGCGTCGCTGACCGTGACCAGCCGCAGACCCGGCCCCGCCGAAGAGCTTGCGAAACTTGGTGCCGCGATGGCCGCAACCCCGCGCGGCGTCGCTGCGGCGAGCGACATCACCATCATGATGGTCACCGACACCCCGTCGGTGGACAAGGTGCTACATGGTGATGACGGTGTTCTGGCGGGCTTGTCAGACGGTAAGACCTTGATTGACATGGGCACCACCAAGGTGCGCGAGACCCGCGCTTGGGGGCAAGAGGCTGCGGCGCGAGGCGCTCATTATGTGGACGCGCCTGTGTCGGGCGGCACAGTCGGGGCCAAGGCCGGAAATCTGACGATCATGATCGGCGCCCCGGACGCGGTGCTGGCGCAGGTCATGCCAGTCTTCAAGGTGCTGGGGAAGAATATCACCCATATCGGCGACGTGGGCGCCGGCCAGGTGACCAAGACCGCCAACCAAGCGATTGTCGGCGTCACACTCGCGGCGGTCGCCGAGGGTCTCACGCTTGCCGCCCGGGCCGGCGTCGATCCTGCAAAGGTTCGTGAAGCCTTACTTGGCGGCTTCGCTGAATCCCGAGTCCTTGATCTGCATGGCGGGCGGATGGTCGAACGCACCTTCGAGCCTCACGGCCGTGCATCCGTCCATCACAAGGACATCCTCCAGGCTCTCGAACTGGCCGAGCAGGTGGGCATCGACCTTTTGTCCGTGAGGACCAACCTCGAACTCTGGCAGAAGATGATGGACCGCGGCTGGGCCGATCTGGATCAGGCCGGCATCATCCGCGCCGTCGAGGAAGAGTAAACAGCACAAAACTTCCTTTGAGAAGAAGACCGATGGTCTGCTCCTCACCATGAGGCGGGCGAAGGTATTCAAGGTAGACCCTTACCCTGAGGAGCACCGGCTTCGCAGAAGACGGAGCGTCTGGAAGGACGATGCCCTAAAGAAAAAAGGGCCGCACTGTCGCCAGTGCGGCCCTCTTTGTCTTGTCCGGATGGACGAGCTTACATCATGCCGCCCATGCCACCCATGCCGCCCATATCAGGCATCGCAGGGGCGCCCGCCGCACCAGACGGCTCCGGCTTGTCGGCAACCATCGCTTCGGTGGTGATCAGCAGACCGGCGATCGAACCGGCGTCCTGTAGCGCGGCCCGCACGACCTTCGTCGGGTCGATGACACCGGCCTTCACCAGGTTCGTGTACTCACCATTCTGCGCATCGAAGCCGAAGTCCGTATCCTTCTGCTCGAGCAGCTTGCCGGCGACAACCGCGCCGTCGAAGCCCGCATTCTCGGCGATCTGACGGACCGGACCCTGGATCGCCTTGCGGATGATGTTAATGCCAACCTGCTGGTCTTCATTATCCCCCTCGAGCTTATCGAGAACCTTGGTCGCGTATAGAAGCGCGACACCACCGCCGGCAACAATGCCTTCCTCGACAGCCGCACGAGTGGCGTGCATGGCGTCTTCGACGCGGTCCTTTTTCTCCTTCACCTCGATCTCGGTCGCACCGCCGACGCGGATGACAGCAACACCGCCGGCGAGTTTCGCCAGGCGCTCCTGCAGTTTCTCGCGGTCGTAGTCCGAAGACGTCTCCTCGATCTGGGCGCGGATCTGGTTGACCCGGCCTTCGATGTCGCCCTTCTTGCCGGCACCGTCGACGATCGTGGTCTCTTCCTTTGTGATCGAGACCCGCTTGGCCGTGCCGAGCATGTCGAGCGAGACATTCTCGAGCTTGATGCCAAGATCCTCGGAGATCACCTGACCGTTGGTCAGGATCGCGAGATCCTCAAGCATGGCCTTGCGACGATCGCCGAAGCCCGGCGCCTTGACAGCGGCGATCTTCAGGCCGCCACGCAGCTTGTTGACTACCAGGGTCGCGAGCGCCTCGCCCTCGATGTCCTCGGCAATAATCAGCAGCGGCTTGCCCGACTGTACGACCGCCTCGAGCACCGGAAGCATAGCCTGTAGGCTGGACAGCTTCTTCTCGTGAAGCAGGATGTAAGGGCTTTCCAGCTCGCAGATCATTTTCTCGGCGTTGGTAATGAAGTAAGGCGACAGGTAGCCGCGATCAAACTGCATGCCTTCCACGACTTCCAGCTCGGTGACGAGGCTCTTGGCCTCCTCAACCGTAATCACGCCCTCATTGCCAACCCGCTGCATCGCGTCTGCGATGTAGTCACCGACTTCGCTGTCGCCGTTGGCAGAAATCCGGCCAACCTGCGCAACCTCGTCGGAATTACGGATCTTCTTCGCACGCTTCTCAATGTCGCCCACGATAGCCTCCACCGCTTGGTCGATGCCGCGCTTGAGATCCATCGGGTTCATGCCGGCCGCAACGGCCTTCGAGCCCTCGCGTACGATCGCCTGAGCGAGAACCGTCGCAGTGGTTGTGCCGTCACCGGCGATATCATTGGTCTTAGAAGCGACTTCCTTGACCATCTGGGCTCCCATGTTCTCAAACTTGTCCTCGAGCTCAATCTCCTTAGCGACCGAGACGCCGTCCTTGGTGATGCGCGGGGAACCGAACGAGCGGTCGATCACGACATTGCGGCCCTTCGGACCCAGTGTAACCTTCACCGCGTCGGCAAGGGTGTCGACGCCCTTCAGCAGCGAGTCGCGTGCCGAGGACGAAAATTTGACTTCTTTCGCAGCCATTTGAAATTCTCCTTCTGCGGAAACTGATTAAGCGGCCTTCTTGGCCTTCTTCTTGGCCTCGATGACGCCCATGATGTCGGACTCCTTCATAATCAGGAGTTCCTCGCCGTCGATCGTGACTTCCGTGCCCGACCACTTGCCGAACAGGACCCGGTCTCCGGCCTTCACATCCATGGCAATAGCCTTGCCGTCCTCGGTACGGCCACCGGGGCCCACGGAGACGACTTCGCCTTCCGAGGGTTTTTCCTGGGCCGTATCCGGAATAATGATGCCGCCCGCCGTCTTCTCGTCGGAATCGACGCGACGTATCACAACCCGGTCATGCAAAGGGCGAAAGCTCATCCCCTTATCCTCCTGTAAAATATGGACATTTCCGCGGGCTCGCCGAGTTACTAGCACTCATCCCGCTTGAGTGCCAGACAGATAGTGATCCGAGCATCCCCTGTCAACCCTCGCAGGACGCGGGTTTCGAGTTTTTTTAACCCGATCCCGGCGCGGATTGGCAGGACCCTCAGTCGATCAGTGCTAATGTTCTGAAGTTAAACGTTGTTTCTTATCCGCATGCATGCGGCTTCGGATAATTCAAATCCTCTGGCGATTTGGTATGAGCCAAGAAAGAGGTATCAATATTGCGTAAGGGCTTGGTGATGCAGCTGGAAGGGTCGCAGATGACCACCGCCGAGATCATCGATCACACGCCCGATCATTCTGGCATCCGCAGCATTTCGTCTGGCCGAAGCTCGGCTATCCGCCCGAGTTCCCCAAACTACAAAAGTTCCTAGGCTTCTGGATCAAGAATCTGGAAAGCCCACCCCGCTCGGACCGGGTCGGCCACACCGAGATAATCGCACCGCCGAAATTCCGCAACTTCGCGAAGTCCTTTGAACTGCACTGACGTGTGCCCGACCAGCAAAAACAAGTGTCAGGGCGTTAGATAAGCCGCACGCACGCTTTCGTCAGCGGCGATCTTGTCGATCGGTCCCTCGACCAGGATGCGCCCGCGCTCGATCACGGCGGCCCGGCTGGCCACATGCATGGCGAACCGAACATTCTGTTCCGACAACAGAACCGTAAGTCCCTCCGCCGCCAGGGTCCGGATCGTCGCCGCGATCTGCTGCACGATCACCGGTGCAAGCCCCTCCGACGGTTCGTCCAGCAATATGATCCCCGGATTGCCCATGAGCGTGCGCGCGATGGTCAGCATCTGCTGTTCGCCGCCGGACAATTGCCCCGCCAGCCGGTCACGCATGCCCGCGAGCGGCGGAAACAGGTCGAAGATACGCTCGCGCGTCCAAACGATCGGCCCGTCCCCCGCGCTGTGCTCGCCCACCGTCAGATTCTCAACCACGCTGAGCCCGGCGAAAACCCGGCGAGTCTCCGGCACATAGCCAACGCCCGTACGCGCTATCCGGTAGGACGGCATATGCGTGATCTCCACAACCCCGACCTTTACACATCCGGCGCGCACATCGACTAGGCCCATCGCCGCCTTGAGGGTCGTCGACTTGCCGGCCCCGTTGCGCCCGAGCAGGACGGTCACCGCTCCGGCGGGAACGTCTAGATCGACCCCGAATAGTGCCTGTGCCGCTCCGTAAAAGGCCTCAATGCCCGAAAGCCTCAGAGCCACCTCGCTCATGGCTTATCTCCCGTCCCCTCGAACGTGCCGAGATAAACCGCACGCACACTCGCATCGGCGCGTATCGCTTCGGGACTGCCCGCGGCGATCACCCGGCCCCCGTCGAGAACGATCACCCGATCCGCATGCCCAAATACCACGTCCATGTCGTGCTCGGTGAACAGCACCGAGACGCCGCGCTCAGCAACCATCGCGTCCACCAGTTCCATCATTCCGACACGCGCATCGTTCGCCATGCCCGCCGTCGGTTCATCCATCAGCAACAGCGACGGGGTGTTGGCCATGGCGACGGCAAGCTCGAGCCGCTTAAGGTCGCCATAGGGAAGTTTAACGGTGGCGTCATTAGCGCGCGCCTCCAGTCCAACCATCGCGACTAGCATCTCCGCCTGACCGCAATAGCGCCGCTCGAGCCTGCGTCCCAGCCCCGTCGCCGCGCCGTTGGCGGATGCCAGCGCCAGTTGCACATTCTCGCGAACCGTCATGCTAGCGAAGTTAGCCGTGATCTGGAATGTGCGCCCAACCCCATAGCGCCATATTCGGTGCGGCGCATTCCCTGTCACGTCCGCGCCCAACACGCGCACCCGTCCGGCATCGGGCCTTAGCTGGCCGTTGATGCAATTGAACAGCGTCGTCTTGCCCGCGCCGTTCGGGCCGATCAGCGCGACCCGCTCGCCGGGATTGACGTCAAACGACACACCGCCGACAGCTCGGACACCACCGAAGGCTTTGGCCAAGTTCTCAACCGCCAGGACGGACGCCTCACCGGTCATGATCGCCGCCGTTGCAACAGCGACGACAGGCCCACCAACCCGTTCGGCAGAACCACCACCAGCACGATAATCAGGATTCCCAGACAGAGCTGCCACAGCTCGGTCAGCCGCGTGAGCTCGGTCTCCATCTCTGTGAAGGCGATTGCGCCCAAGATCGGGCCGGCGAGCGACTGCATCCCGCCGAGTAGCACCATGACCAGCCCGTCGATCGAGGTAGAGACGAATAATACTTCGGGAAACACACTGCCTTTGGCAAACGCGAAAAATCCGCCGGAAACGCCCGCCGCGGCGCCCGCGAGCGTAAAGGCGAGCCAGCGATGCCGCGTTACGTCGATACCGATGGCGGCAGCCCGCAGCGCCGAATCTCGCGTGGCGCGCAACGTGTAACCGAAGGGGCTGAACACAGTATGGCGCAGTCCCCAAATCACTGCGGCACAGACCCCGAAAGCGAGGTAGTAGAACACCAACGGCTCGGACGCCCACGTACTCGGCCAGACGCCCAAAATCCCATTGTCACCCCCGGTGAAGCCAATCCACTGGAAGGCTGCGGACCAGGCAATCTGCGCAAAGGCGAGCGTCAGCATCGCCATGTAGATTCCCGAAAGACGCACGCAGAACCAGCCGAACAGTAGTGCACCCACGGCACCCGCCAGCGGTGCCAACAACAGCGCGGGCGCCATCGCCAGCGATAGATGGAAGACGGCAAGACCGGCCCCGTAGGCACCAAGCCCGAAATAGGCGGCGTGGCCGAAGCTTATCAGCCCGCCACCCCAGAGCAGGAAGTGCAGGCTCGCGGCGAACAGCGAGAGGATCGCAATCTCGGTCAGGATGACAACCGCGAACTCGCCGACAACCAGGGGCAACACCAGACCGATTGCCAGCAAGCCCCAACAAAAGACCCGCATCGCTCCGGTCCCCACGCGCAATGGCGGGTCGGGGCTGCGCCGATCCTCCTGAGTTGTGAACTCCTGTCGGCCGAACAGTCCGCTCGGCTTCAGGACAAGGGTCACGGCCATCACCAAGAAGATCAGCACCAGCGTGATCTCCGGAAAGATCACCACACCGAAGGCCAGAAGCTCGCTGATCAGGACCGCGGCTACGAACGCCCCCATGATCGAGCCCATCCCGCCGATCACGACGACCACGAAGGCGTCGACAATAATGTTCAGATCCATCGACAAGCTCGCCGCCTGTCTCGGGATCTGCAGCGCCCCGCCGAGCCCGGCGAGCGCCGCTCCAACGATAAAGGTGCCGGTGAACAGCCAGCGCTGATTAATGCCCAGCGCCGCAACCATCTCGCGGTCCTCGGTCGCGGCACGCACTAGCACGCCGAAGCGCGTGCGGTGGAAGAGCAGCCACAGGCCGCCCATGACGAACAGCGCGACGGCGATAAGGAAGAAGTCGTAGGCCGGCACCGAATGGCCCAATAGCGAGACGGAACCATCGAGAACCGGCATGCGGGCCGCGAAAAGGTCGTCGGCGCCCCAGATCAGGCGCGAGACGTCCTGCACGACGAGCACGACACCGAAGGTGGCCAGCAGCTGGAACAGTTCCGGCGCGCGATAGATCCGCCGCAGCAGCATCGTTTCCATTACAGCTCCGACACCACCCACGGCAACAGCGGCGAGCAGCATGGCGAAGAGGTAGCCGATGAAGCTATCGCCGATCATCGTCGACAGGCTATAGGCCAAATAGGCGCCGAGCATGTAGAGCGAGCCATGGGCGAAGTTCACGATGCGGGTAACGCCGAAGACAATCGACAAGCCCGCGGCGATCAGGAATAGGGACGCCGCACTCGCGAGCCCCGTGATCGCCTGGACGACTATAAAGCTCAACAGACCCTCCGGCGCCTTGGTCTCGCCCGGCGGCGCTGGTCGTTCACCGTGACGCTACTTCGCCGGTCGCAGTTTCCGCACCGTAGCGTCCTTGGGCAAATAGTCGGCGCCATCCGCATAGCGGAAATCCACCATTACGCCCCTCCCGTCAACCTTCGCCGTGCGCCCGACATAGGCGCCCATAGTCGACTGGTGATCGATGGAACGGTAGGTGATCGGCCCGAACGGGGTTTCCAGCTCCAAGTCCTTCATCGCCGCGACCATGGCTTCCGTATCCGTGGATCCAGCCTTCTCGAGCATGGCGGCGATGGTAAGGATTGTGTTGTAGCCGACGATCGAACCCGCACGCGGATAGTCGTTGAAGCGCTTGCTGTAGGCATCGAGGAACGCCTTGTGGGCGGGGTCATCGATCCCCTGCCAAGGATAGCCGGTGACGATCCAGCCCTCGGGGGCCTCGCTTTTGAGTGGGTCGAGATACTCCGGCTCGCCAGTGAGCAGGCTGACCACTTCCCGGTCCTTAAAAAGACCGCGCAACTGCCCCTCGCGCACGAACTTTGCGAGATCGATCGAGAAGGTGACGTTATAGATCGCGTCGGGCTTGGCCTTGGCGAGAGCCTGAACAGTAGCGCCGGCGTCGAGCTTGAACAGCGCTGGCCACTGCTTCTCCACGAACTCCACATCGGGACGCAGCCCCGTGAGCACATCCTGGAACGCCTTCACCGCCGACTGGCCATATTCATAGTTCGGCGCGACAGTGGCCCAGCGCTTGGCCGGAAGCTTCGCCGCCTCCTCCGCCAGCATTGCGGCCTGCATGTAGGTCGAGGGACGCAGCCGGAACGTGTGGTCGTTGCCCTTGGCCCAGACGATCGCGTCTGAGAGCGGCTCCGAGGCCACGAACAGAACCTTGTTGCGTTGCGCGAAGTCCGAAACGGCGAGCCCAATGTTCGAGAGGAACGTCCCAGCGATCAGATCGACCTTCTCGCGCCGCACAAGTTCCTCAGCGAACTTCACAGCATCGGCCGGCTTTGCGCCGTCGTCGCGCGAGACCACCTCGAGCGATCGCCCCAGCACCCCGCCCTTGGCGTTGATTTTTTCGACAGCTAGCTGCCAGCCATTCCTGTAGGGCAGGGTGAAGGAGGCCAGTGGACCCGTATAGCTGTTGATCTCGCCGATCCGGATCGGTCCTTCCTGAGCATGGACCAGTGATGAAGAGGCAAGGGTCAGCAGGGCCGTCGCCCCGGCCGTCAGGGTTTTGCGAAAGCGCTTGCGAAGCATGAAAGCGGTCTCCTTTGGGATCGGTGATGTTAGCGACGCGATGACCAGGCTCTTCCGTCCCACGGTAAACCATATACTCATGTTGAGGTAAAGGGCCAACGCAAATCGAATGGTCGGCTCGAATCATGTACGCACTTAACATTGAGATATGTTGGTAGTCGGGGCTGGTTTGGATATAGTCCTGCCGGTTTATAGGGAGGAACTATGACAATCAATGTTGCGGTCATTGGCGCAGGGCCGAGCGGCTTTTATACGGTCGACGCCTTACTCAAGGGCAAGAAGGACGTTCGCGTCGATATCATTGAACGCCTGCCGACACCGTTCGGGCTGATCCGCGGCGGCGTCGCCCCCGATCACCAGACGACCAAGAAGGTGGCGCGCGTATATGAAAAGACGGCGCTAACCGACGGCGTGGGCTACTTCGGCAATGTTGAGGTGGGCTGCGATGTGACCATCGCCGAGCTGCAGGAAATGTATGATGTAATCGTGCTCGCTGTTGGCGCACCGCGAGACCGCAAGCTGGGCATTCCGGGCGAGGACAAGGCGGGCGTGTTCGGCTCGGCCGACTTCGTCGGCTGGTACAACGGCCATCCCGATTTCACCGAACTGCAGCCCGATCTCAACACCGGCACCGTTGTGGTCATCGGTCAGGGCAATGTCGCCGTCGACGTCGCTCGAGTCCTAGTCAAGACACCCGAGGAGATGACCGAAACCGACATCGCCGACCATGCCGCAGACGCGATCGAGGCCTCCCCAATCACCGACGTCTACATGGTTGGGCGGCGCGGGCCGATCGAGGCCAAGTTCACGAATGTCGAGCTGCGCGAAATGGGCAAACTCGACGACTGCCAGCCAGTCATCGACCCAGCCCAGCTGCCCGACGGGGTCACGGGCGATTGGTCGGACCGGGACAAGCGGCTCAAGGATCGCAACCTCACGACGATGAAGGAATTCCCCAACGTCGATCCCGCGGGCAAGTCCAAGCGGGTCCACTTCACCTTCTACGCCAAGCCGGTCGAAATTCTCGGCGGCGACAAGGTCGAGAGCATTCGCATGGAGCATACCCGCGTCGAGAACGGCCGGTCCGTCGGCACGGGCGAGTTTTTCGATATCGAATGCGGACTGGTGATTCCGGCCATCGGCTATTTCTCCGACCCCTTCCCGGGCGTCCCGTTCGATGCCGATAATGGCGTGGTCGTGCATGAAGAGGGCCGAGTCGGTGACGGCGTCTATGCGGTGGGCTGGATCAAGCGTGGTCCGACCGGCGTCATCGGCACCAACAAGCCCGATGGCGACATTGCGGCGACGCAGATTTTCGAGGACATCGAGGACGGTTCGAAGCCCGGCCGCGAGGCACTGGAAGCCCTTCTGACGGAACGGGACGTGCGCACTCTCACCTATGGCGACTGGCAGACGATCGATGCGGCCGAAGTTGCGGCGGCAAAACCCGGCGCACCGCGGCGAAAATTTGTCACAATCGAGAGTATGATCGGCACCCTTGACTAACCGGCAAAAAACTTTCGTTGGGCTGGAGCAGGACCAGTTTATGCTTGAATCCAGCCTACAGCCGGATGAATGTAGCACCGGCGCGATAACGCATGCACGCCCGCGAAAATTAATCCGAAATCGAAGTCGAATTTACGGGAAGGATACACCCGAATGTCTGAGGTAGCGGCCATCGAACGGCCGGAAGAAGACCGCCAGGAAATCGAATCCGCAGTCGTGCGTTTCGCAGGTGACTCCGGCGACGGAATGCAGCTGACCGGCAGTCAGTTCACGATGACAGCGGCGATCGCCGGCAACGACCTCGCCACCTTCCCCGATTTCCCTGCCGAGATCCGCGCACCCGCGGGCACGACCTTTGGCGTGTCGGCATTCCAGATCAATTTCGGCGCCCGCAAGATTATGACATCGGGCGACAAGCTGGACGTGCTAGTTGCGATGAACCCGGCGGCGCTGGTGACCAACCTCGAGGACGTGAAGCCGAAAGGCATCGTCATCGCGGATTCTGGCGCCTTCACCGACCGCAACCTAGCCAAGGCCGGATATGACGAAAACCCGCTCGAGAATGACAGCCTCGAGAGCTACCGGCTCGTCAAGATCGACATGTCCCGGCTCACCGTCGAAGCGGTAAAGGAATTCGGGCTTTCGAATAAGGAGGCGCTGCGATCCAAGAACATGTGGGCGCTCGGCCTCGTCTACTGGATGTATGGTCGCAAGCGCCAGGCCTCGATCGACTGGCTGGAAACCAAGTTCGCTAAGAACCCGGATGTAGCGAAGGCCAATATCGCCGCGCTGAACGCCGGTCATGCCTTCGGCGAGACAGCGGAGATGCCCGCAGAACTTGGTACTTTCGACGTCGAGCCGGCAAAGATCGAGCCGGGGCTGTACCGTACCATCACCGGCGCGGAATCGGTTTCCCTCGGTCTCCTAGCAGGCTCCCTACTCGCCAATCTAAAAATCGCCTTCTGCTCCTACCCGATCACTCCGGCCTCCTCCCTGTTGCACCAGTTGGCGCGGATGAAGGAATTCGGTGTCTTGACCTTTCAGGCGGAAGATGAGATCGCCGCCGCGGTCGCAGCCATAGGCGCCTCCTATGCTGGCTCGCTCGGCATAACCTCCAGCTCCGGCCCAGGGATCGCGCTTAAGATGGAGGCGATCGGCCTAGCCATTGCAACCGAATTGCCACTGGTGGTCATCAACTCCCAGCGCGCCGGCCCATCGACCGGCATGCCGACCAAGACCGAGCAGTCGGACCTCTACCAGGCCGTCTACGGCCGCAACGGCGACGCGCCGATGCCGGTCATCTCAGTCTCGACACCGTCGGATGGCTATGAGGTCGCCATCGAGGAGGTTCGCATCGCGACAAAGTACATGACCCCTGTCATGGTCCTGACGGATGGCTACATCACAAATGCCTCCGAGCCTTGGCGCATCCCCGACGCGGGCGACGCGGAGCAGTTCGATGTGAACTTCCGTACCGATCCAACGGACTTCCAGCCCTTTATGCGCGATAACGAGACGCTCGCGCGCCCCTGGGTTAAGCCCGGAACGCCGAACCTGATGCACCGCATCGGCGGCATCGAACGTTCCTATGACAGCGGCCACATTTCCTACGACCCGGACAACCATCAGAAGATGACCGACGTACGCGCCGCCAAGTTGCTTGGTATAGCTAACGACATCCCCGAACAGCAGGTAGACGTGGGCGAGGCCGGAGCGAAGCTGGCAGTCATCGGCTGGGGTTCGACCTACGGCCCTATCAATCGCGCCGTTAACAATATGCGCGACGAGGGATACGACGTGGCCCAGATTCATCTTCGCCACATCTGGCCGCTGCCGCGCAACCTCAGAGAACTGGTCGGCTCGTTCGATCAGACCCTCGTGCCGGAGATGAACAACGGTCAGTTGCGCACTCTTCTGCGTGACCAGTATTTACTGCCCGCCGAGGGGCTCAACAAAGTCAACGGCAAGCCGTTCCTCATCGGAGAGCTTGAAGACGCAATCCGCGCACGGCTGGAGAAATAAAATGAACGTTCAAAGCCCCCCCGAAAAGCTCACCGCCCGCGACTTTGCAACGGATCAGGAAGTTCGCTGGTGCCCGGGCTGCGGCGACTACGCCATTCTTAAGGGTGTCCAGAATACGCTCGCCCAGCTTGAGGCCGACCCGAAGAACACCGTCTTCGTGTCCGGCATCGGCTGCGCGGCGCGCTTCCCCTACTATATGGAGACCTACGGGTTTCACACGATCCATGGCCGCTCGCCGGCATTGGCTTCGGGCGTCAAGCTCGCCAACCCCGAGCTCGATGTCTGGGTCGTGGGCGGCGACGGCGACATGCTGTCAATCGGCGGCAACCACACGATGCATGCGATCCGCCGCAACATCGATCTACAGATCCTCTTGTTCAACAACCAGATCTACGGCCTGACCAAGGGGCAATATTCCCCGACCTCGAGGATCGGCACAAAGTCGCCTTCAACCCCGGTCGGCTCGATCGACAACCCGGTCTCGGCGGCACAGTTCGCGCTGGGCGTTGGTGGCACCTTCATCGCCCGCTCATCGGACATCCTGCAGAAGCATCTACCCGAGGTCCTCAAGCGCGCCTACAATCACAAGGGTGCGTCCTTCGTCGAAATCTTCCAGAACTGCATCGTTTACAATGACGGAGCGTTCAAGCACTTCACCGAGAAGAGCGTTCAAGACGAGATGCAGATCCATGTGGAACATGGCCAGCCACTCCTTTTCGGCAAGGACAAGTCCAAAGGCTTGTTGCTTAACAAGGACGAGATGCGGCTCGAGGTCGTCACCCTCGGCGAGGACGGAATCACCGAGTCAGACATCGCAATTCACGACGAGACCAATCGCGGCCTCGCGACGATGCTCGCCCAGATGGACCCGCCGGATTTTCCGGTGGCGCTCGGCGTCCTCTATGCCGACCCGGCCCCGACCTACGAGACCTCGGTGCACGCCCAAATAGAGCAAGCAGCTAAGGACGGCGCCACGGCAGATCTGAACCAGCTTCTCCAGCGCGGCCAGACCTGGACCGTCGAATAGGCCGGTAAAAGGCTCCGGCCCAGTTTTGCCAGCCCCGCGCCCCTGCGACCTATTAGCGCGGTGTCTTGCCCGCGCGCGGATGACGCCGCAGGTTCTAGTCGGTCGAAGGAAAACTGACGCGAGCGCATGACCCCAGTCACCCGTAGCGATCCGGCCGACTATCATCATGTAGGCAACGACCGTGCAATCGGGCAATGGCTGATCGTTTGCGCGGCCATGGTGCTCGCCATGATCGTCATCGGGGGCATCACGCGGCTGACCGAGTCAGGCTTGTCTATCGTCTACTGGCGGCCCGTGACGGGTATCCTGCCGCCACTGACGGGATCTGCTTGGCAACAGGCCTTCGAAGCGTACCGGACGAGCCCGCAATATCTGCAGGTCAATGCGGGAATGACCCTAGCAGAATTTCGTACCATCTTCTGGTGGGAGTATATCCACCGAGCTTGGGGCCGACTGATTGGGCTCGTCTTCTTCCTACCCTTCGTCTGGTATCTGGTTCGCGGTCGCGTTCGTCCCTCCCTAGTCCCGCGACTAATCTTCCTATTTCTGCTCGGCGGTGCCCAAGGCTTACTCGGCTGGTACATGGTGCGCAGCGGGCTTGTAGACGTGCCCGAGGTCAGCCAGTACCGGCTGGCCGCCCATCTCTCGCTCGCCTTCCTAATTTACGCCTTACTCGTCTGGACGGGCTTGTCGCTCGTCAGTCCCGTCACGCCGGTGAGAGCAGACGGGGTCGCATCGCGCACCCGGTGCCTGGGACTCCTTGCCCTCATACTGGTCGCCCTGACTATATTCTCGGGCGCCTTCGTCGCGGGCACCGATGCCGGCCTGGTCTTCAATACATTCCCGCTCATGGAGGGCGGCCTGCTGCCGCCGGGGTATTTCGAACACGCTGCCGCACCGTTCGAGGACCATGGAACAATCCAGTTCCACCATCGGGTGCTGGCGCTGGTCAGCATCGGCGCGGTTGCTGCGCTTTGGTGTCAGAGCCGCTGTCTCGCACTTGCACCTAGGGCTCGCATGGTCGCGAACGCACTCATGGGGATGGCATTGCTTCAGGTGGTGCTCGGCATCACTACGCTGGTCCTAGTGGTCCCGGTCCACGCTGCGGCCTGCCACCAGGCCGGTGCGGTCCTGCTGTTTACCCTGCTCCTCTGGTTCCTGCACGAGATGCGCAGCGCAGCCTAACGGCCTACAGTCCCGCAAACCCAGTGCGTCGCGGCGGCCGCGAGGACCGCGACCGCGATCACGCCCCTCAGCAAGCCCAGGCAGTCGATATCGCGGGCGTGCGCGACATCGCCGAGGAATCCGAGTTTGTACAGATTCGCCGGCGTTTCTTTCGACCCCTCGCCGCCTCCCCCGCGCGTAGCAAAGTCGGTGGGGTGGTGGTTCATCCCTTCTGCTCCGGAATCACAAGGCAGTCAGAATATCTCTGAAAGCTGCGTATCCAAAAGCGATAGACGCTGCTTAACGGTGCGATGACAGATTCATAAAAACGCGGCCTAGTCCCCGGATCAGTTCCCGCGGATTGTCTGGTACGCTTCGAGCGCTCGATCGCGGGCAACGCCATGGTCGACCATGGGCGCAGGGTAGTTCTCTCCGAGCCGGACGGCGGCGGCATCGAGAATCTCCGGAGAGGCGGCCCAAGGCTTGTGAATCCACTTTTGCGGTAGCTCCGACAACTCGGGTACCCAGCGGCGCACATAGGTGCCCGCCGGGTCGAACTTCTCGCCCTGAGTCACGGGGTTGAAGATTCGGAAGAACGGCGACGCGTCGGCACCCGAGCCCGCAACCCACTGCCAGTTGCCAGCATTGTTTGCGAGGTCTGCGTCCACCAGCGTGTCCCAAAACCAGGCCTCGCCTAGGCGCCAGTCGATCATCAGGTCCTTAACTAAGAACGAGCCGGTGATCATACGGACCCGGTTGTGCATGAAACCCGTGTGCCAGAGTTCTCGCATGCCCGCGTCCACTAGCGGAAAGCCGGTTTGACCCCTCTGCCAGAGCGCTAGCGCGTCGGGGTCGTCGCGCCAGGTAAAGACATCGAACTGTTCGCGCCAGTTCGACGTAGCGATCCCCGGGAAGTGAAACAACAGGTGATTGTTGAAGTCCCGCCAAGCGAGCTCGCGCAGGAGCGCCTCAGCGCCGGCGGCAACGGCACCACCGCGATCGAGATACGCGGCGGCGGCTCGCCAAATCTGGTGCGGCCCGATCTCACCCCAGTGAAGATGGGGCGACAGGCGCGAGGTGCCCGCGATGTAGGGCCGGTCGCGCTCCTGAGGATAGCAAGCGAGACCATTGTCAAGGAAATCGCCCAGCCGCGCCATTGCGGCGCCCTCACCGACCTCCCAAGTCTCACGGAGGCCGCCCGCCCAGTCGGGCTCGGTGGGCAGAAGCGCCCATGCATCGAGCGTGTTCCCAGATTGTGGCTCCGCGGCCGGCAGCTTCTTTGGTAGCACCGCCAAGGGTGGTGCCTTGTAGAGCTCGCGCAGGCGCCGCCAATAGGGGGTGAACACCTTGTAGGGTCCACCCTGGCTGGTCTCTATCCGCCAAGGCTCGATCAGGAGCGATCCGTTGAAACTCTCGGCGGCGACGCCTGCATCTTTCAGCATCGCCTTCACCGCGGTGTCCCGGGCGATTGCGCCGGGCTCGTAGCAGCGATTCCAGACGACCCGGTCCGTCCCCGTTTGCTTGACAACCTCCGCGAGCACGTCCGCGGCGGCGCCCCGGTGCAAGCTGGGTTGAAGCCCATGGTCGCGCAGGCCCGCCGCCAGCGATTCTAGGCTGTGGTGCAGCCACCAGCGCGATGCACCGCCGAGCGGCCGTACGTCGGGTGTTTCCTCGTCGAGGATGAAGAGCGGCAGGACCGGTTGGCCCGTTTCAGCGGCGGCAGCGAGCGCCGGGTTGTCTGCGAGCCGCAAATCTTGACGGAACCAGACGATGACGGGGGGTCGCGTGGACATGAACCTATTACGTCAGGCGGCCCACTTTGGATCGGGCACTAGCTGGTCATGCCAGAAGGCGAACAGGCCCGACGGCCCGATCAGGTAGACCCGGAACCGGCCCGACATGAGCCTGGCGATCGCCGGTTCGCGGGCATTGAGGCCGCCGGCGAAGGCGCCGAAGGCCGGCAGAATGAGTCGCCGCCCGTCAGTCGCGAAGCAGCGCCCGGAAATCCGCTGGCCGCGCACCCGTACGGTCGCCTTGGGATGATAGTGCCCGCACACCTCGCCGACGGCAATTCCCGCGTCCGGCGCGCGCTCAGCGACGTCGTGGCAGAGAACGAGGTCATCGACGCGCAACTCGTTCGTCGAGCTACCGCCGAAGTCGGCGGGCGGCGCAGGATCGTGATTCCCGGCAATCCACACCCAGTCATGTTTCTCTACGAGACGCGCGAGGCGCCGCCGGTCGCCGTCAGCCATGCGCGCCTCGCCCGCCAGATCGTGCAGCGTGTCGCCGAGGCAGATGACGCGGTTTGGCTTGAGGCGCGCGCAGGCCTTTTCGAGGCGGCCCAAAGTTTCGGCGGTGTCATAAGGCGGCAGAAGGCCCTGCCCCCGCGCTGCGAAGGCCGAACCCTTCTCGAAGTGCAAATCCGCCACCAGCAGGTCGCCGGTCTTCATCAGCCATGCCGCGCCCGAATGGTCGAGGGTAATCGACTGGCTCGCAACTTCGATGGATGCCGTATCAGGCCGCATCGAAGCCCAGCTCCTTCGTGACCGCATTGTCCATGGCCTCAGAGATAAGCGCTTCGGCCGATTCCCCCAACAGCTCGTCGATCGCCGCGCCGTAGACGCTCTCGCGACCGATCTCGAGCAGGATCGGCACGGCCAAGGGCGAGACCCGGTCGAGATGGCAGTGCGTGATGCGCCCGCGGACCCGCGCCAGCATAGCCGACAGGCGACGCACATCTGTCAGGCCCGCGCCCGCGTCGGCGCGCGTGGCACGGAGTAGGATGTGGTTTGGCTCGTGGGAGCGCAGCACATCGTAGATCAGGTCGGAGTTGAAGGTCACCTGGCGGCGGGTCTTCTGCGCTCCCGGGTGGTGGCGCTGGATCAGCCCAGCAATCACAGCGACGTTGCGAAAGGTCCGCTTGAGCATGGAGGAATCCGCCATCCAGGCCTCAAGGTCGTCGCCCAGCATGTCCTCGTCGAACAGCGCATCGATGTCGGCTGCCTTGCAGGACTTCGTGCTCCACAAGCCGATCACATAGTCCGTCGCGACGAAACCCAGCGGGTTGAGCCCGGCGCGCTCCATGCGCCGGGTCAGCAACATGCCGAGGGTCTGGTGTGCATTCCGGCCCTCGAAGCAGTAGGCGACCAGATAGTGCTTGTTGGCGCGCGAAAAGGTCTCGACCAGAAGCCCATCGCGCGGCGGCAAGATCGAGCGCCAGCGCTGCACATCGAGCCAGTTCGCGACCTGCTCCGGTAGATCGGCCCAGGTTTTTGGATCCGATAGGATCGTCCGCACCCGGTCGGCGAGATGGCTCGAGAGGGGCAGCCGGCCGCCCACATAGGCGGGCACAGCCGGCGCGGCGCCCTTACCCGGCCGGGCGATCACGCTGGTCTTACGCACCTCGACGAACTCGAGCAGCCGGCCCGAGAACACGAACGTATCCCCTTTGGTAAGGTAGTTCACGAAGTTCTCCTCAACCTCGCCAAGCACCCGCCCCCGACCGAGGCACACCTTGAGGGTCGGCGCTTCGACGATGGTGCCGACATTCATGCGATAGTCTCGGACAGCCGTCCGGCTAGCAATCTCGTACGTCCCGGTCGACGTACGGAACAGCCGCTGGAATTTCTTGTAGCCACCGAGGGCGTAGCCGCCCGTCGCGACAAACTCGAAGACATCGTCAAAATCCTCTCGCGGGAGGTCGGTATACGGCCCCGCCGTGCGCACCTCTGCGTACAACGCATCGCGGTCCAGGGGCCCGGAGCAGGCCGTGCCCAAGATGTGCTGGGCCAGCACGTCCATCCCGCCGGGCCGGGCCGGGATGCCGTCCAGCGTTTGGGCGCGGATCGCCTCGACCGCCGCCCGGCACTCAAGCACCTCGAACCGGTTGGCTGGCACGAGGACGGCATGGCTCGGGCTGTCCATCTGATGGTTGGAGCGACCCGCGCGCTGCAGGAGCCGGGTCGAGCCCTTCGGCGCGCCCACCTGGATTACAAGATCGACCGCCGCCCAGTCGACCCCAAGATCGAGGGACGAGGTCGCGACGACAGCGTCGAGGTCACCACGCGCCATCGCCGCCTCGACCTTGTGGCGCTGCTCGGGCGCGAGGCTGCCGTGATGAAGCGCGATCCGTAGCCCGCTCTCGTTCAAGCGCCAGAGTTCCTGAAACACGATCTCCGCCTGAGCGCGAGTGTTCACAAAGACGATGGTCGTACCACCGTCACGCAGGCGCGCGTAGACCTCGGGCATGGCATGGGCACCCATGTGGCCCGACCAGGGCATCTCTACCGCCGTCTCCAGAACTTCAATGCGTGGCTCGACGCCCGCCTCACCAAGGACCAGCGATACATCACCGGCATCGCGGGTCGGCGAAAGCCAGCGGCGTAAACGGTCGGGCTGCGCCACCGTCGCACTAAGGCCCACCCGGCGCGCGTCGGGTGCGAGGCCTGCAAGGCGCGAAAGGCCGAGCGCGAGGAGATCGCCGCGCTTGTTGTTCTCAAGCGCATGCAACTCGTCGACAATGACGCAGCGCAGCCGGCCAAAAATCTCAGCCGCGTCCTCGTAGGAGAGCAGAAGCGCAAGGCTCTCGGGCGTGGTCATGAGCATCTGCGGCGGGGTGCGCCGCTGGCGCTGGCGCTTCGCCTGGGGCGTGTCGCCCGTCCGAGTCTCGGCCCGTATCGGCAGGCCCATCTCGGCAATGGGGATCTCGAGGTTCCGGTGGATGTCCACCGCCAGCGCCTTCAGCGGCGAGATGTAGAGCGTGTGCAGGCCGTCCGGGGTGGGATAGGCATCGGTCAGCTCGACCAGGCTCGGCAGGAAACCGGCCAGGGTCTTACCGCCGCCGGTGGGCGCGATCAGCAGTGCCGAGCGTCCCTCGGTGGCCGCGTCCAGCATCGCCAGCTGATGGGTGTGGGGCACCCAGCCGCGGGATGCGAACCAGTCGGATAGTGCGGTCGGCAGCTTGCTATGCATCTGTTGTACCAAAGCGCCTTTTAAAAAACCTTCAGCCGAAGGCCCGGCGCAGATCGGCGAGCCATGTATCCAAAGCACTGGATTCGTATTCCTGTGCAGGAACGACACCCCAGATCGGGCTCGGCCAGGCCGCGTCATCGGTGAAGCGAGCGATCACGTGGATGTGCAACTGAGGCACCATGTTGCCGAGTGCGGCGACGTTGATCTTATCCGGCGCGAGCAGCCCGACCAGCGCCTCACTCGCCCGGCTGATCTCGCGCCCCGCTGTCACCATGTCGTCCGAAGAGAGGTCGTGAAAGTCCCGGAGATTCGCCCTCGCCGGGACCAGCACCAGCCAAGGATAATTGGCGTCGTTTAGCAGAAGCACCTCGCAGAGCGGCAACGAACAGACGGGTAACGTGTCGGCGGCGAGCTGGGGGTGGAGTTCGAAGTCGGGCATATTGGTTGCGCTCATCAGTTACAGCTCCAGCAGTCTAGCGCGCCGGCGCGCAGACCTCATCAGCTAGTACAGACAAACGTCATGCGGCATGATCGCCGGGTAGTAACTATCAGGAACACCGCCATGAAAGCCGTCTGGTACGAAGAACTCGGCCCCGCACGCGATGTACTGCACTGCGGAGAGATCGAGGCGACCGACCCGCGACCGGGCGAGGTGCGTGTGAAGCTCTTTGCCTCGGGCGTCAACCCTGCCGACGTTAAGCGCCGGGGCCTCGGCACCTACGGCATGGAGCATCCTCGTATCATCCCCAACAGCGACGGTGCGGGCGTAGTCGACGCGATCGGTGACGGCGTGACCGGCCTCGCCGAGGGCCAGCGCGTCTGGCTTTTCAACGGCCAGCTCCAAGGCCGCGCCTTTGGCACCGCGGCGGAATACATCACCCTGGATGCCTGGCTCTTAGCGCCCCTACCCGATGCGCTCGACTTCAATGAAGGCGCATGCCTCGGCATTCCCTGCATGACCGGCTACCATAACGTGTTCTCCGACGGGCCTGTCTTGGGCAAGACCGTTTTGGTAACCGGGGGCGCGGGCGCTGTCGGCCACTATGGGGTGCAGTGGGCGAAATGGGGGGGCGCCACAGTGATTGCGACGGTCAGCTCGGACGCGAAAGCGGCCCATGCGAAGGTCGGCGGTGCCGACCATACGGTCAATTACCGCGACGCGAACGCCGCCGAGCAAATCCTCGACCTGACGAATGGACAGGGCGTCGATCGCGTCGTCGAGGTGGATCTCGCGGCGAATCTCGACCTGACGTCCCGAGTTCTCGCTACAGGCGGCACGATCTCGGTCTACGCTACGACCGGCGACCCCAAGAATCTCATGCTGCGCATGGCGCTGCGCAACGCAATCGTCCGATTCATGGTACTGCACAGCGTACCTCGCGCAGCAATCGAGGCCGCGCGCTCAGACATCATCGCATGGCTGGCCGAGGGCCAAGGAATCCACAACGTCTCTGCGACATTCCCGCTCAATCGGTGCGCTGCGGCCCACGAATTTGTCGAATCCGGCGACAAACTCGGCACTGTGATCGTCCGCCCGGCGGAATGAGCCCGATAGCGCAAGGGGGATACTGCGAAAGCATCACCATTTTGTGCCATGAGAATTCGGTTGGATGGCTACAAAACACCGGGTGCCAAAGGCACCCGCTGTGATTGCGAAGTTTTTGCGTTGCGTATCGTTTTCGAAGGTGGCGCCGACGCCATCACCGGTGACGGCAATTAACGGGGGCTCGTCGGCTACACGCCGACCTTCCTGCTCTGACAACGTATCCTCGCCGCCTGCCTCTTCGGGACATGGCTCGGCTTTGAGTCCGGCCACCCTGTTGCTCTTCGATGTCGCGATACGGACCTTATACTACGCCGACCGGTGCCCACCGGCGGATATCGGAATCGACAGGCCGATGCAGGCGAGCTTCATGGGACAGGTCTCGCAACCCTTCCGCAGGAACCAGGCGACGGTCTCCGTCCTTCGGGAAACGTCCGACCGGCGCTAAACGGCCAAGCACCAAACGCTTCTTGCGCTATGCGGACTTCGGCTTCGGCCGGTAGGCCAGCATCCAAGCGAAGGCGGCGACCTGCAGGGCTAGTGCGGCACCAAAGGCGGCGCGATAACCCTTGACCGAGTAAGCACCGTCCGTCGCAACGGGCCAGAGGTTGATCACCTCGCCCATGCCCCATTGCAGGGCGAACGCCGCGCCGAAAATCAATAGGTTCTGGGCCGTGCTGGCCCGCCCGACGAGTTCGGCGGGGAACATGCGCGCTAGCACGGCGAAGATGACTACGCCCGCGGTCCCGGTCGCGCCGAAGATGAACCAGAGCAGCTCCGGCGCGAATGTCCATTCGAGCAACACCAGCAGCTGGACCAGGATGAACAGCGCCATGCCGCCTGCCGCGGTCACCAGCGGTGGGATATCCCGGCGGGCCAGTCGCTCGGCGATCAGGCCTATAAAGACGTTGCCAAGCACGAAGCCGGCCGCACCGGCCAGCAGGGTGAAGCTGACGGCACGGGAATCGAGCCCGGCAACGTCGCGCAACCAGGGGCCCGCCCACAGGGTCTGGATGGCGAGAAAGCTGCCCTGGGACAGGGCCGCGAGCGGCGCTACCCACCAGAACAGCCCGCTGCGGTAGATGGAGACCATGCCGTTGATGCGCGACGCCATGGGCTCGGACGCGCCAGCGCGCTCGCGCTCGGGCGCGACGTACCAGATCGCCGCCGCAACGAGAAGAGTGGCGATGGCAAGTGCTGCAAAGCCGAAGCGCCACCCCACCTCGGAGACGAACGCCTCGGTCGGTGCGGTCGCGACCATGGCACCCAAGCCGCCGAAGGCAACGACGAGCCCATTCATGAAGGGAAGTTTCTCGCCCGGAAACCACTCGCTCATGGCCTTGAATGCCCCCATCAGGCAGGCCGCGACGCCGAGCCCGATCAGGGCCCGGCCAAGTACCAGGCCCCACAGCCCCTCTCCGATCGAGAACAGGAAGGCGCCAACCGCGGCGATGAGCAGCAATACTGCCACCACGCGACGTGGCCCGTGGCTGTCGAGATAGATGCCGACCGGGATCTGGGCCGAGGCAAAGGCGATGAAGTAGGTGCTGGTGAGCATGCCCAGCTGGCCCGGCGACAGCAACATCTCGAGCGCTAGGTCCGGACCGATCACCGCGTTGACGGTGCGGTAGAGATAGGAGAAAAAATAGCCGAGCGCGAAGGGCAGGAAGATTACCGCGACGAGCCGCATCGTAGGCGGCCGCTTCGCCGCCGGCGTCGCGAGGCCCGTCACCTAGCGGCCCCGGAACTTCGGCTTCTCGCGCGCTTTGAACGCGTTGTACCCGGCCATGTAATCCTCGCTGTCCGCATAGTCGAACTGACCCTCCAGCTCGGCCCGAGTCAACGGGCGCGGGTCGGCGAGCCGTTGGAGCGCCGCCCGGTGAAAGCGATGAGACAAGGGCGCGCCGTCGGCGATCCGCCGGGCGGCCTTCATAACGTTTTCCTCGAGCTCGACGTCGGGCACGACCCGGGTCACGAGGTTCTTGATCAGCGCTTCCTCAGCCGAAATCGCCCGGCCCTCGAGTAGGATCTCGGAGGCGACGGCGCGGCCGCCCGCGTCGACCAGTAACTGGACCAGATTATAGCCAAGGAAGAGCCCGATATTCTTGGCCGGAACGCCGAACCGGCCGGACTCGCCCGAGATACGCAGATCGGCCGCCAGGGCCAGCTCGAAGCCGCCGCCGATGCAGAATCCGTGGATCATCGCAATAACAGGATGGTGTGAATTGCGCACGCTCAGGAAAGCCCGGTCGGTCGCGGCCTCATAAGTCTTCACCTTCTTCCGGTCGGACCGCTCGGCCTCGAAATTCGTGATGTCCGCGCCGGCGCAAAAGGCCTCCTCGCCCGCACCCCGCAGGACGACACAGCGCAGGTCGTCGTCCTCACCCAGCGCATCGATGGTGTCGCCGACGGCGATCCAGTCCTCCTGGCGCAGTGCGTTGCGCTTCTCGGTGCGGTGCAGGGAGACGATGGCGATATCGTCACGGCGCTCGACCTGAACGGTGTCGGACATAGGATTCTCGCGTTTTCTCGGAAAAGACTCGGTGAACAGGCACGCAGTATCGCGCAAATGCCGCGCGGGTGCGAGACGTGTCGAGATGTCCGGGCATGACGGTGATGGACACATGAGATGACAATTGCTCCCTGCAATCCTTCAGTTCGTATTGCCCGCCAAGGCGGGCACCCATAAGCATGGGCGCCTGCCCCGGCATGCATCATCGGTGATTATGGGCTCCCTCGTTCGCGGGAGTGATGAGGTAGAGCGGGCACGACGAGGTGCGGCGGACGGGAAGCTGAGGTGACGAAAATGGGAATTTTAACCTCGAGCGCCCTACGCGGGCCCGCTCCTCGAATCTCGCCTCAGTCGATCGTCAGAGCCGCGTTGGGCTTCCCGTGGGCCCGAAGCTTGTCGTCCGAGAACCAGGTTAGCGTGTCCTCGATCGCCTTGCGCTCTACGTCGCGGGTAATGAACACGATCCGGGTGCGCCGGTCGTCCGACGGCCAGACGTCGAGGACGGCAGGCGGGTGGAAGACATGCTGCACCCCGTGAATCACGACGGGCCTGTCCATTTCTTCCACATTTACGATTCCCTTGATTCGCAGGAGGTCCGGCCCCTTGAGCATCATGATGGTATCAAACCATTGCTCCAGCGCGTCGAGGCGCAGCGGCTCGTCATAGGTCACACAGAACGAGCTGATGTGATCGTCGTGGCGGTTCACGTCATGCCCGTGCCCATGTTCGTGCCCATGGTCGTGATCATGGGCATGACCGTAAGCTTCGTCGCGCAGCCAGCGCTCGACATCCGCCGTCTTAGTCTTCGGGTCGAACAGTCCGGCGTTGAACAACAGGTTCGGATTGACATCGCCATTCATCACCTTGATACGCGGGGCGGCGGGGTTCGCCGCCGCGAGCCGGGTTTCAAGGGTCTCGCGCGCGGCCCCGTCGGCGAGATCGGTTTTAGTGAGTAACAGCCGGTCGGCGACCGCCACCTGCTTCACCGATTCGAACTGCCGGTCGAGCGTGTCGGCGCCGTTGGCGGCATCGACGGTTGTGATCACCCCGTCGAGGCGGAAATAGTTGGTCACAAGCTGGTCGGACATCAGCGTGTGCAGAATCGGCGCGGGATCGGCGAGTCCGGTCGTCTCGATCAGCACCCGGTCGAAGGACGGCACGTCCTCGCGCAGGCGGAGCATCACCATGTCGCGCAGTGTGTTCACGAGATCGCCGCGCACCGTGCAGCACAAACAGCCGCTGTTGAGCAGCACCATGTCCTCGCTACCCGCCACCATAAGCTCATGGTCGAGGCCTACCTCACCGAATTCGTTGACGATAACCGCGGACTTATCCATGCGCGGATCATGCAGGACATGGTTCAGCACAGTCGTCTTGCCGCTGCCGAGGAAGCCCGTCAGCAGGGAGACAGGGATCAGTTCATCGGGTTTCTGTGCCGAATCCGGGGATGCTGCGTCGCTCATGACCATTACGTTTTGCGAACCGCCCGCTTGACATTTCGCGGGACGAAACCGTTATAACACGGGTCAAACCGGGTGGGGCAATGGGCCCCCCCGTACGGAAAGCGGTCAGATGTCAGATAACCCCATGTTCGCTCCGCGCGAGACCATCGAGCAGGTCGAGGAAGGCCACGAACTGGCCCCGAAGTTCGATGCCGACGGCCTAATGCCCGTGGTCACCACAGACGCCGACACGGGCGAGGTGCTGATGCATGGCTACATGAACGCCGAGGCCTTGACCCGGACGATCGAGACCGGTGAGGCCCATTACTGGTCGCGCTCGCGCGAAGTGCTCTGGCACAAGGGCGCCACATCGGGGCTGGTGCAGGAGGTCAGAGAGATCCGAATCGACGACGACCAAGATGCGGTTTGGCTGCGCGTCGACGTTCAGGGCGGCGCGAGCTGCCATGTGGGCTACCGCTCCTGCTTCTACCGCTCGGTGCCGGTCGGCGCCGCGGACGACGCCCCGGTCACCCTTGGCTACGAGGAGACCGAGAAGGTCTTCGACCCGGTCGAGGTCTACGCCGACGCGCCGAACCCAACGAAGCTTTAAAAAAACCTCTTAATGCCCGCGCAGTTGGGCGTTCATAGTCTCTGGCGTTTGCCCTGTCATACATCTGTGTTTATGGAGTCCCGCCTCCGCGGAAGTGACCAAGATGGGGATTAAAGCGTCTCGATGAACCGCACGGGTTCGCCCACCGGCGCGTCGGCGAGTTCGCCGTCGCGCATCACCACGTTGCCGCGGATGATGGTCCCCACCGGCCAGCCGGTGATCTGCATACCTTCATACGGCGACCAGCCGCACTTGTAGGCGAGCCAGTTGGCGGTGATCTCGCGCTTCGCCTTCAGATCGACCAGCGTGAAATCCGCGTCGTAGCCCCAGGCGATGCGGCCCTTGCCGGCGATGTTGAAGATACGCTGGGGCCCGGAACACAAGAGATCGACAAGGCGGGCCAGCGACAACCGGCCGTTGGCGACATGGTCGAGCATCACCGCCACCGTTGTCTGCGCGCCGGGCATGCCAGACGGGCTAGCCGGATAGGGCCGCGCCTTCTCTTCCCTAGTGTGGGGCGCGTGATCCGATCCGATTACGTCGAACACACCCTGCTCGATACCGTGCCACAGGCCGGCACGGTGCGCCGCATCGCGGATCGGCGGGTTCATCTGGGCATAGCTGCCGAGCCGCTCGTAGCAGTCGGGCGCGGCGAGCGTCAGGTGCTGCGGCGTCACCTCGCAGGTCGCCACGTCCTTGTACCCGGCGAGGATCTCGACCTCCTCGGCGGTGGTGATGTGCAGCACATGCACCCGTCGTCGCGTCTCCCGCGCGATCGACAGCAGGCGCTTTGTCGAGCGGATCGCGGTCTCTTCATCGCGCCAGACGGGATGCGAAGACGGATCGCCCTCCACGCGCTCTCCCTTGCGTTCCCCAAGCCGGTATTCGTCTTCCGAATGCACCGACATGCGCCGGGTGCCGTTCGAGAGCACGCGTCGCACCGTCTCATCGTCGGGCACGAGGAGATTGCCGGTGGAGCTACCCATGAACAACTTCACGCCGCAGCAGCCGGGCACCCGCTCAAGCTCGGCGAGCTGGTCCGCGTTTTCCGCTGACGCGCCCATGAAGAAGGCATGATCGGTCCAGGACCGGCCCGCGGCGCGGGAAATCTTGTCGGCGAGGGCTTCCGCGCTCGTGGTCAGCGGATCGGTGTTGGGCATCTCGAAGACGGCCGTGATCCCACCCAGTGCCGCCGAGCGGGTACCCGATTCGAGATCCTCTTTCTGCTCGTTGCCCGGCTCACGGAAATGCACCTGGCTGTCGATCATGCCGGGCAAGACCGTCAGACCCACCGCGTCGATGACGGTCTCGGCGTCGGCGCCGCCGAGATTGCCCACATGGGCGACCTTTCCCTCGCGGACGGCGACGTCGGTTCGGGCCAAGCCGCCGGTAGCCCAGACATCGCCACCCCTGATGATCAGATCGTAAGTGTCAGTCATGGGCTATTCGTATCATCCCTATGCGGCCGCTAACAGAGGCCGGTCATCCACAGGCGAGCCTAGGCCAATTCGTCACCGGTGAGCGCGACCGCGAAGTCCGCCATCACTTCAAGCACCCCATCGGTCGCATCGCGGTGGGGGGCGTGGCCGCAATCCGGTACCATCACGGCGTCCACCGGGCCCAAGGATTGCCGCCCGATCGCCGCGGGCTGGTCCTCGGTGCCGTATTCGTCGTCAACACCCTGAATCACCAAGGTCGGGCAGGTAATGCCAGACAGATATTCCTCGATGTTCCAGCTCCGGAAGTCCGGCGAAAGCCAGATATCATTCCAGCCACGGAAGGTCCTGTCGCCGTCGATGTGGTGGCGGCCGATCCGAGCCGGCAGGTCGGTGGTCTCGTAAGCCGTTTTCGCATCCTCGATCCCGGCGATGCTAGCATCCTCGACGAAGAAGTGGGGTGCCTCGAGGATCATGCCGCGCACCGGGTACTGCCCCGCGCCGGCGTGAATCGCGGCAATCGACCCGCCGTCGCTATGGCCAACGAGGATCACATCGTCGAGATCGAGCGCGTCACGGATAACCGGAAGGGTCTCCAGCGCCTCGGTGTGCATGTAGTCGACTCCGCGCGCCGCCTCCAGCACGTCCGATCCGCCATAGCCGTAGCGGGAATAAACCAGCGCCGGCAGGCCGGTCGCGGCGGTGAGCATTGCCGGAAAACCGCGCCACAACCCGGCCGAGCCGAGGCCTTCATGCAGAAAGACCAGCGCCGGGCCATCGCTGTCGTACGGGGCCGTCCAGTAATATTCGAGGCGCCGGCCGGCGGCGGTCAAATACTGCATGTCGGGGCGGTCGGCAGGTGCCATTCAAATACGTCCTTATGGTTTCGCCAATTGGTTGGATATGCCAACTATCGGGTCCACAAGCTGATGGGGTTGGACTAGTGTTCTAGCGGGAATCCAGAGGAGATTGCGATCCCATGATCGTGTTTGAAACACACCCTGACCGCTACCGCCACTGGCGGCTTTCCGTCAACGGCCGGGTGGCAACCCTGACCCTCGACGTGGACGAAGCCGGCGGGTTGGCGCCGGGCTACGAGCTCAAGCTCAACTCCTACGACCTCGGTGTCGATATCGAGCTCTACGACTCCGTCCAGCGCCTGCGTTTCGAGCACCCGGAGGTGGCCGCGGTGGTCGTGACGTCGGCGATGGAGCGGGTCTTCTGCGCCGGGGCCAACATCCCGATGCTCAAGGGCTCGAGCCATGACCAAAAGGTGAACTTCTGCAAGTTCACCAACGAGACCCGGAATGCCATCGAGGATGCGAGCGCGAACTCGGGCCAGGCCTATATCTGCATGGTGAACGGCACGGCGGCCGGCGGCGGTTACGAGCTGGCGCTCGCCTGCGACGAGATCCTGCTGATCGACGACGGGTCGAGCGCCGTCTCCCTGCCCGAGGTACCGCTGCTGGGAGTGCTGCCGGGCACCGGCGGGCTGACCCGCGTGGTCGACAAGCGCCATGTGCGCCGCGACCGGGCCGACTTCTTTTGCACCACCGGCGAGGGTTTGCGTGGACGCCGCGCGCTCGAATGGAAACTGGTGGACACGTTAGTGCCCCGCTCGAAGTTCGAGGAGACCGTTAGCGCACGCACGGACGCCCGAATCGCGTTGAGCGACCGGCCCGCCGACGCGCAAGGCATCGAACTCTCGCCGCTTGCCCGCGAGCTGTCGGACGACGCAATCACCTATCCTAACCTGACCGTCGCGCTCGACCGGTCCGCGCGGACGGCAACCTTCACCCTTCGGGGGCCCGACACGGCACCGCCGAACGATGCGGCCGGCATCCATGACGCCGGCGTCGACTTCTGGCCGCTGGCGATCGCCCGCGCGCTCGACGACGCGATCCTGCACCTGCGCTTCAACGAGACCGAGATCGGCACCTGGATGTTCCGGACCGAGGGCGACCCGGAGATGGTGGCAGCCCATGACGCAACCCTGCTCTACCACGCCGGCGACTGGCTGGTCCGCGAGATCACGCTCTATCTGCGCCGCACGCTGAAGCGCATCGACGTGTCGGCGCGCTCGCTGATCGCGCTGATCGAGCCCGGCTCCTGCTTTACCGGCACGCTGTTCGAACTCGCGCTCGCCGCCGACCGGTCCTACATGCTCGACGGCACGCTCGAGGAAGAAGGCTCGAACCTACCGCCCGCAACGGTCCGGCTAACCGGCATGAACACGGGCCCGCTTGAGATGTGCACCGGCCTAAACCGGCTCCAGACCCGCTTCTACGGCGACGACGACGCGCTGGCCGCGGCCGCAGCCGCGGTCGGCACCGACCTCGAGGCGAACGACGCCGAGGAACTCGGCCTCGTCACCTTCGCCCCCGACGACATCGACTGGGATGACGAGGTGCGGCTTGCGATCGAGGCACGCGCTGCCTTCTCGCCCGACGCGCTGACGGGCATGGAGGCGAGCCTTCGCTTCCCAGGACCCGAGACCATCGAGAGCAAGATCTTTGCGCGGCTGAGCGCTTGGCAAAACTGGATTTTCCAACGCCCCAACGCCGTCGGCGACGACGGCGCGCTGGAGCTCTATGGCACCGGCAGGCAACCCGAATATGACCGCAGGCGGATCTGAGATAATGAAAGCCGACTACAACGAGACCATCCCCAACAATGTCAACCTGGGCGATGACCGCCGCCTGCTGCGCGCGCTCGAACGCTGGCATCCCGCCTATATTCGGTGGTGGAAGGAGATGGGGCCGGCCGCATCCACCGACCCTCAGGTCTATCTGCGCACCGCCATCAGCGTGGACACCGACGGCTGGGCACATTTCGACCATGTGAAGATGCCCGACTATCGCTGGGGCATCTTTCTGGCCGCGCCCGCGCCCAACCGCGAGATCGGCTTTGGCGCACACAAGGGCGAACCAGTCTGGACCGAGGTGCCGGGCGAGTACCGCACCGAGCTCCGCCGCCTGATCGTCACCCAAGGCGACACCGAGCCCGCCTCGGTCGAGCAGCAGCGCCAGCTCGGCCGCACAGCGCCGTCGCTCTATGACCTGCGGAACCTCTACCAGGTGAATGTCGAGGAGGGCCGCCACCTGTGGGCGATGGTCTATCTGTTGCACGCCTATTTCGGGCGCGACGGGCGCGAGGAGGCCGACGAGATGCTCGAGCGACACGCGGGCGACCCGGACCGGCCGCGCATTCTTAAGGCTTTCAACGAGCAGACGAACGACTGGCTGTCCTTCTTCATGTTCACCTACTTTCAGGACCGAGACGGCAAGTTCCAGCTGGCAGCGCTAGCGGAGTCGGGCTTCGATCCGCTGTCGCGCACCTGCCGCTTCATGCTGACCGAAGAGGCCCACCACATGTTCGTGGGCGAGACCGGCGTCATGCGCGTCCTGCAGCGCACTTGCGAGCTGATGCGGCAGCACGACACGACGGATGTGCGCCCCTTCGGCGGCATCAACCTCGAGACCATCCAGAAGTGGATCAACTTCCATTACTCGATCTGCCTCGACCTGTTCGGATCCGAGCGCTCTACCAACGCCGCCAACTACTTCTCCATGGGGCTCAAGGGGCGCTACCAGGAGACAAAGCTCCACGACGATCACCGGCTCGACGGGGAGCAGATGGAGATTCCAAAAGTCGCAGACGACGGCACCATCGATACCGAGACCATTGCGGCGCTGACGGCCATGAACCTGAAGCTCCGCCAGGACTATACGGCCGACAGCCAGCGCGGGCTCAACCGGTTCAACAAGATGATCGCCGCCCACGACATCGACGTGGCGCTCACCCTGCCCGACGAGAAGTTCAACCGGTCGATCGGCATCTATTCGGGCATCGAGGCGACGCCCGAAGGCGAGATCATCTCGGCCGAGGCGTGGACCAAACGCAAGGACGCGTGGCTACCGACCGATGAGGACCACGCCAATGTGAACTCGCTCATGGTGCCGGTGACGGAGCCGGGCAAGATGGCGAGCTGGATCGCGCCGCCCAAGCGCGGCATCCACGGCCGGCCCATCGACTACGAGTATGTACTTTTTCACTGAGGGGGTTATGAGGCTCATCACTCCCGCGAAGGCGGGAACCCATTGACGCCGATGTCCGAAACGGCAGACGAATGTGTTAATGGACCCCTGCCTGCGCAGGGATGACGACTCGAGTGAAACATCGACTACGGGTCGCTCACCAAAAGTCGGGCGCAGCAAACACGAACGAGGGAACATCCGAATGCAGCCCAATACCGTCACCGTCGATACGTCCACCAGCCCCGCGACGCTGACCTATGCGGAGCAGTTCAACGTGGCGGTGCCGTTCATCGACCGGCATATCGACGAAGGCCGGGGCGACAAGGTGGTGATCCGGGACAACGACGGCGACACGACCTATATCCAGCTCGCCGAGGGCGTGAACCGCGCAGGCAACGCGCTCGCCGCACTGGAGCTCACGCGCGGCGACCGGGTGATTCTCGCCATCAAGGACTGCCCGGCCTTTTTCTTCGCTTTCTGGGGCGCGATCAAGGCCGGCTTCGTGCCGGTGCCCGTGAACACACTCCTACGAGCGGGCGACCACGAGTTTATCATCGAGGATTCGGGTGCGAGCTGTGTCATTTGGTCGCCGGAGTTCGCCCAGACCATAGCCCCCGCAATCGCCATGGCGAACCCGGCCCACAGTTTCTCCACGGAGGGAGAGGACAGCCTCGCAGAACGCATGGCGGAGGCCTCGGTCGAGCTCGAAGCCGCGCCGGCGACTGCCGACGCCGACTGCTTCTGGCTCTACACCTCGGGCTCAACGGGGACGCCGAAGGGCGCGGTCCACGCCCACCAAGATATGGTGGTGTGCAGCCAGTATTACGGTGTCGAGACACTCGGGGTCACAGCGGATGATGTCCATTTCTCCGCCGCAAAGCTGTTCTTCGCCTACGGGCTCGGCAACGCCTTGATGTTTCCACTGTGGACCGGCGGCCAAGCAGTGCTGTTCGCCGGGCGGCCCACGCCCGAGATTATGGCCGACCATATCGAACGCTACCGCCCGACGATCTGCTACGCGGTGCCAACGCTGTTCGCGGCCCAGCTGCACGCGTTGGAGACAACGGAAGCCGACTTCTCGAGCCTGCGGGCCTGCGTATCAGCCGGCGAGCCCCTGCCCGCAACCCTTTTCGAGCGCTGGCGCGAACGCACTAGCATCACGATCCTCGACGGGATCGGCACAACGGAGATCCTACACATTTTCATCGGAAACCGGCCCGGCGACGCGAAGCCAGGCACCAGCGGCAAGATCATCCCCGGCTACGCGGCGCGGATCGTCGACGACGAAGACCAGCCGGTCACCACCGGCGAGGTCGGCAACCTGATGATCCGGGGGGATTCGATCACTTCGCGCTACTGGAACCAGCCCGAGCGCACCGCCGCCGCCATCACCCACGGATGGATCCGGACCGGCGATTCTTACTCGGTCGATGAGGGCGGCTACTTTACCTGCCACGGGCGCAGCGACGACATGCTCAAGGTCGGCGGCATCTGGGTCTCCCCGGTGGAGATCGAGGCACGGCTGGTCGCCCACGATGCCGTGCTCGAAGCCGCGGTGATCGGGCGGGCGGACGACGAGGAGCTAATCAAGCCCGAGGCATTCGTGATCCTGAAAGATGCGGGCGACGCCTCCGACGCGCTCGCTGAGGAGCTCAAGGCCTTCTGCCAGGAAGCGCTCGCCCGCTACAAGTACCCCCGCTGGGTCCGCTTCGTGGACGAGCTGCCGAAGACGGCGACAGGCAAGATCCAGCGGTTCAAGCTGCGAAGCTAGACCAAAGCGGAGTGCATCATGGAGCTTCATCCCCAGATCCTGAAGGCGGTCGGCATGATGTCCGGCGTAAGCTTTCCCGACCTCCCGCCCGGCGAGGCACGCGCGATACTGCGCGAGAAGGTCGCCCTTCTGAACCAGCCGGCCGTCCCGCTGCGCCGAGTAATCGATCTCTACCCGATGGGGCCCGGCGGCCCGGTTCCGCTGCGGATATATGTGCCGATCACCGCACCCGATCCCGAAGCAGACGACGCCACGCCCCTCCCCGTGGTCGTTTATTTCCATGGCGGCGGCTGGACGATCGGGAGCCACGACACAGTGGAGCCCCAGTGCCGCTACATGGCGAACGCCACGCGGGCGATCTTCGTTTCCGTGGAGTACCGGCTTGCACCAGAGCACAAGTTCCCCGCCGCGTTCAACGATTGCCAATGGGCCGTGCGCTGGGTCCACGACCATGCGTTAGAAATAGGCGCCGACTCGACCCGCATCGCCGTGGCGGGTGACAGCGCGGGCGGCAACCTGACGGCGGTTACGGTTCAGCAGCTTCGCGACAGCGGCCCGAAGCTGGCCGCTCAGGTGATGATATGCCCTATCCTGAGCCTGCTGTTCGACACGCCTTCCTACGAGGAGAACGCCGAAGGTCCGGTACTGACAAAGCGGATGCAGGAACGCTGGCGGCTAAACTATCTCGGCGGCGAAGACGCCCTGCGCCACGACCCGCGGGTCTCGCCACTGCTGGCAAATGACCTGACAGGTCTTCCGCCGGCAACGGTGATCACTGCAAGCCACGATCCGCTGCGCGACGAGGGGATCGCCTATGCCGAGCGCCTGAAGAACGCCGGGGTACCGGTGCGGCAGCGAAACTGGGAGGGTTACCCGCACCTGTTCCCCAGCATGGGCGGCTATGTGGACGCCGCCTTCGAGGCGCTGGACTTCGCTGCGGCGGGGCTTCGGGAAGGGTTTGGGGCCTAGGTGAGACAAGGCGTCTTCCGGCGGGGCGCGCGATATCAAACCCCCAAATATCGCGCCTGAAGTTCTGAGTCAGCGCCCAGCTCGTCGGACGTGCCGGTCCAGACAACGCGGCCCTTCTCGACGATGTGGTGACGGTCGGCGATTTTGGCGAGTGCGTCCACATTCTTGTCGATCACCAATATGGACTGACGGGCGGTCTTGAGTTCGGTGAGGCAGTTCCAGATTTCCGTCCTGATGAGCGGCGCGAGGCCCTCGGTGGCCTCGTCGAGGATCAGGAGCTGCGGGTTGGTCATCAGGGCGCGACCAACAGCCAGCATCTGCTGCTCGCCGCCCGAGAGCTGGTTGCCCGCGCTCTCGAGCCGTACCGCCAGCGCGGGGAATAGGTCGATTACCTTGTCGAAGGTCCAGTTCTCGCCGCCCCCTTGCCTTTTGCGGGCGGTAGCGACGAGATTCTCGCGTACCGACAGATTCGGAAAGATCTGCCGTCCCTCGGGCACCAGCCCTATGCCTGCCTGGGCCACCTTGTAGGACGGCTGACCCTGAATGCCGGCGCCGTCGAACATAATTCGCCCGCCATGGGGACGCATGATTCCCATGATCGTACGTACGGTCGTAGTCTTGCCCATACCGTTGCGGCCCAGCAGCGTCGCGACCTCTCCCGCCCCCACGGTGAGGTCCATCCCGAACAGTACCTGGCTCTCGCCATAGGACGCCTCGATGCCGCACAGCTCGAGCATCAGGCCGCCCCCTCGCTGCTGTCGTCGCCCAGATAGGCAGCTCGGACCGCGGCGTTGCCGCGAATCTCGTCGGGCGTGCCCGTGGCGATCGCCTTGCCATAGACCAGCACGGTGATCCGGTCAGCGAGCGCGAAGACCGCGTCCATGTCGTGCTCGATCAGGAGCATCGTGTAGTCTCCCTTGAGTGCCTTCAGAAATACGATCATCCCCTGGCTCTCCTCCGGCCCCATGCCGGCCATGGGCTCGTCAAGCAGCAGGAAGCTCGGGTTAGTCGCGAGCGAGATCGCGATCTCGAGCTGGCGCTGCTCGCCATGGGCGAGATTGCCGGCGACCACGTCGACCCGATCGCCGAGCCCTACCTTCTGCAGCAGTTCGCGCGCGGGCCCGCTCAGGCCCTTGTCGGATGCCGCGGGGCTCCAGAAGCGGAAGCTGTGCCCTTGACCCGACTGAACCGAAAGCATGACGTTCTCGAGCACCGTGAAGTCACGGAAGATGCTGGTGATCTGAAAGGAGCGCGCGAGACCCTGTTTCACCCGCGCCGGGACCGAGAGCCGCGTGATGTCCCGCCCGTCCAAGCGGATATCGCCTGCGTCAGGCTTAAGCATCCCCGACAGAAGGTTCAAGAACGTGGTCTTACCAGCGCCGTTGGGTCCGATCACGGCGTGGATTTCGCCGGAGGCGACCTCGAGCGAGAGGTTGTCCATCGCCACCAGCCCGCCGAAGCTTTTGCGCAGCGCGCGCGCCTCGAGGGCGGGACCTTCTCTTGAATCGGGAGCGAGGCTACTCACGGGCCGTCCTCGAGGAGAGCAGACCGGCGATGCCGCCGCGCGCGAAAATCACGACCAGCACTAGGAAAGGCCCGAAGATGATATGCCAGTGGATGGTCCAGGTGGAGAGAATCTCCGACAGCATCAGGAAGACGAATGCGCCCGTCACCGGCCCGAACAGGGTAGACATGCCACCCAGCACCACCATAAAGATCAGCTCCCCCGAGCGCGGCCAGTTCATCATGTCGGGCGAGACGAAGTTCTCCAGATTCGCCTGCAGCATGCCGGCGATGCCGCACATAACGCCCGCGATGACGAAGGCCGTCAGGCGATAGCGGTAGGTCGAGACCCCGATCGCTTGAACACGGGTATCGTTGGATTTCGCCGCCCGTATCACCACGCCGAAGCGCGAATGGATCAGCCGCCAGCTCGTGAACACGCTTCCCAGCAGAAACGCGAAGATCGTGTAGTACATCGTGAGCTTGTCATTCAGGTTGTAGAAGGAGAGCCCGAAGTCGCTGCGCGCCAAGATGTTGAGGCCGTCGTCGCTGCCGTAGCGCTCGGCGCTGACCGACAGGAAGAAGATCATCTGAGCGAGCGCGAGCGTGATCATGATGAAGTAGACGCCCCGGGTGCGCAGGCTAATAGCACCGAAGATCAGTGAGATGACGGCGCAGATGCCGATCCCGAGCGGCCACTGAATCCAGGCGTTGTTGACGCCGTGGAAGGTGAGGATGCCGATGGTATAGCCACCGATCCCAAGATAAACCGCGTGGCCGAAACTGATCATGCCGCCATAGCCCATTATCAGGTTGAGGCTCACCGCGGCGATGGCCCAGATCATAATGCGGGCGAAGACAATTACGTAGAAGGGCTCGCCCAGCGAAGGTGCGAGGAAGGGCACCACTGCACAAAGGCCGATCACGATGACGGTCAGGATGCTCGCGGGGTTGCGCAGATCTATCATTGCTACCCTCCCGCGCCCTTGGGTGGGAACAGCCCCTGGGGCCGGAAGAACAGGATCGCGGCCATCAGCACGTAGATTAGCATGGACGACAGCGCCGGGCCGGCGGACTCGGCCGCATTCTCGGGCAGGAACAGAAGCAGGAATACGTCGAGGAACGAGCGGCCCATGGTGTCGATGATGCCGGTCACTATGGAAGCGATGAAGGCGCCCCGGATCGAGCCAATGCCGCCGATAACGATCACCACGAAGGCGAGGATCAGCACGTCCTCACCCATGCCGATCTGAGCCGCGGTGATGGGCGTGATGATCAGCCCAGCCAGGCCCGCCAGCACCGCGCCGATCCCGAAGACGATCGAGAACAGCAGCGGGATGTTCACGCCCAGCGCACCGGCCACGGTGCGGTTCGACGCACCCGCGCGGATTAGCATGCCGATCCGGGTACGCGAGACGAGAACATAGAGTCCCAGCGCAACGGCAAGCCCGATCACGATGATGACGATCCGGTAGACCGGATAGGTGATCCCGGCGCCCAGCGCGACCGTGCCGTCGAGGAACTGGGGCAACGGCACGACGAGGCCTTCCGGACCCCAGATGAGGCGCGTCGCCTCGTTGAAGAACAGGATCAGGCCGAAGGTGGCGAGAACATGGTCGAGATGGTCACGCGGATAGAGCGTGCGCAGGGTCGTCATCTCGACGATCATACCAATCACGAGCATGGCCGGGATCATCAGGATGACGCCGAGGATGAAGGACCCCGTCACCAAGGTGATGGTGCCACCTACGAAGGCGCCGATCATGAACATCGAGCCGTGGGCAAGGTTCACCAGGTCCATGATGCCGAAGACGAGCGTCAGACCGGCGGCCATCAGGAACAGAATAATCCCGAGCTGAAACCCGTTCAAGAACTGTTCGGTGAGGAGGACATAGTCCATCGGGCGCTATCGGTCGTCCGGCAGAAAAAGAGGCAAACACGCAAGCGGGGATGCACCGGCATCCCCGCTAACACGTTCAAGTTTGGCACGCACCTACATCTTGCACTGGCTAGCATACGGATCCTGATGATCCTTCAGCACCGCACGGCCCACAGCCGTGGTCCAGTTGCCATCGGCATCCTTGACCACGGTGCGCTCGTAGAAGTTCTGGATCGGGAAGTGATTGTTCCCGAAGCTGAAGTCACCCCGGATCGAATCGAAGTCCGCCTTCTTGAGCGCGGCGCGCATGCCGTCGATGTTGCCAATGTCGCCGCTCATGGCCTCAACGCCGGACTTGATGAACATGATCGCGTCATAGCTCTGGGCCGCATAGAAGGACGGGTAACGCCCATACTTCTTGCGGAAGTCGGCGACGAACTTTTTGTTCACGGCATTATCGAGATCGGGTGCCCAGAACTGGGTCATCTTAGTGCCAAGCACAGTCTCCATGCCCGCCTTCTGAAACAACGGCAGGCTGATCGAGTCGAGCGTGTAGACCGAGTAGAGCGGCACTTGGCCCTCGAGGCCGGCCTGCTGGTACTGCTTGATGAAGGCCGGTCCGGCCGGGCCCGGGTAAAAGGTGAAGACCCCGTCGGGCTTCGCCGCCTTGACCTTGGACAGCTCGGCCGACCAGTCGCGCTGGGACGGCCACACTGTCATGTCCTTGCCAACGACTTTGCCCTTAAAGGTGCGCTCGACGCCCGCGACCATATTCTGGCCAGCAGCATAGTTCGGCGCGACCAGGTAGAGGGAATCGACCCCCTGCTGGTTCAGCAGCTCGCCCAGCGCCATCGGCGTCTGATCGTTCTGCCACGCGATATTGAAGAAGTTCGCGTTGCACTGGGCGCCGGCTAGCGGCGACGGACCCGCATTGGCGCTGATCAGGATCTTGTTCGCGTTGAGCACCACTGGCGCGGAGGCGAGCAGGACGTTCGACCAGATATATCCGGCGACTATGTCCACATCGTCGCGCAGCACGAGCCGCTCGGTCGCCTGCTTGCCCTTCTGGGAATTGAACTCGTCGTCAGCATAGATGATCTCCACATCCTCGCCGGCCATCTTGCCGCCGATATGCTCCATCGCCAGCTCGACCGCATCGCGCATGTCCTTACCGATCACCGCCACGGGCGTGGTCAGGGTGGTAACGAACCCGATCTTGATATCCGCGGCGGCGGGCGACGCCATGAGCGTCAGGACCGCAGCCGTTCCAAGCATCTTCTTGAGCATTTTCAGCTCCTCCCTAAATGGTTTTACCTATGGGACCATATCGCCCGCACATTGAAAAGCACCAAGAACGTCCGCCTTTCGGGGGAAACCCGAAATCACGTTGGCGCGGTCAGGTTGCAGGTGCCGCCTAGCGGGTGAAGCTGCCACCGTCGGCCGCGAGCCGCTCCAGCAATGGCGACGGGTTCCAGAGCTTACCGTGTACCGCCTCGAAAGCCCGCAACTGGCTCAGGATTTCGGGGAGCCCGATCTCGTCGGCGATGAACATGATGCCGCCGCGCCAGCGCGGGAACCCGAAGCCGTAGAGCCACATCACGTCGATATCGCTCGCCCGGGCGGCCACCCCCTCCTCGAGAATCTTTGCCCCCTCGTTGATCGCGGCATAGAGGCAACGCGCACGGATTTCGTCGTCGGAAATCTCGCGCCGTTCGATACCCTGCTCCCCGGCCACTGCCGCCGCAATCGCCTCGACCTCCTCGTCCGGCTGAGGATGGCGCCCGCCCTCCTCGTAGGCGTACCAGCCCCGGCCCGCCTTGATGCCGAACCGCCCGAGCTCGCACATCCGGTCGGCCAGGTGCATGTAACGCGCCTCCGGATCACGGTCGGCAGCAAGCGACTGGCGCATGCGCCAGCTCACATCGAGGCCCGAAAGGTCGCTGACGGCGAGCGGACCGAGCGGCATACCGAGGTCGGTCAGTACCTTGTCCACTTGGGCCGGAGAAGCACCCTCCTCGATCAGAAACGTAGCTTCGCGCACGAGCGGCAGACGCGACCGGTTGGCGATGAAGCCATGGCACACGCCCGCGAGCACGCCCACCTTGTTGGTACGCCTCGCCAGCGCCATGCCCGTCGCTATTGCGTCGGGTGCACTCTCGTCACCCCGTACCACCTCGAGCAGGCGCATGACGTTCGCGGGCACGAAATAGTGCAGGCCTATAACGTCCCGCGGCCGCGACGTGGCCGTCGCGATAGCGTCGATGTCCATGTAGGAGGTATTAGTGGCGAGGACTGCGCCCGGCTTCGCCACCCCGTCGAGCGTCTGGAAGATGTCTTTCTTAACGTCGAGATCCTCGAACGCCGCCTCGATCACCAGGTCCGCCTCGCCCAGCACACCATAATCGATCGCCCCCGTGATGCGGGCGAGGCGCTCGGCCTTCGTCGCCTCATCGATCCGCCCGCGCGAGACCATGGCCTCGTAAAGCTTCGCAAGCTCTGCCATGCCGGCGTCCAGCGCCTCCTGCCCCGTCTCCACGACGGTTACCGGCAGGCCAGAATCCGCCAGACTGATGGCGATGCCCCGCCCCATGGTGCCCGCGCCGATCACGCCGGCGCTTTTTACTGCGCGCGGGGCCACATCCTTGCCGATGTCCGGGATCTTCGCCGCCTCGCGCTCGGCGAAAAAGGCGTAGCGAAGCGCCGCCGACTGGCTGCTGGTCTTGCACGCCTCGAACCGGACGCGATCGGCGGCCACGGCCTCGTCATAAGGCATGCGCAGCCCGTCGACGACGCTCTCGATCGCCTGATGGGGCGATTCCTGCCCCCGGAAGCGCCGGTTGGCAAGGTCGCGATATCTATCGATGGTTTCAGCATGTGCCTCGGGAGCGCCGATCCCGTCGCGCGGTTCGCTGGAGATGCGGCGCGGCGTGCCGTCCGCGATGATTTTCTGCGCAAAGGCCAACGCGCCGGGCCGCAGATCACCTTCAACAATGGCATCCACAATCCCGTAATCGTGTGCTGTCACCGCCCCGACGGGCTTGCCGGAGACGATCATCTCCAGCGCATTGTCGAGCCCCGCCACGCGCGGCAGCCGCTGGGTCCCCGCGGCGCCGGGGAAGATGCCGAGATTGACTTCGGGCAGGCCCACCCGGGCATCGGGCGACGCGACCCGAAAATGACAGCCGAGCGCCAGCTCAAGCCCGCCGCCGAGCGCGGTCCCGTGGATCGCCGCAACGACCGCCTTCTCGATGGTGTCCATGCGATCGACTACCACCAACAGATGCGGCTCCCGGGCGGGCTGGTCGAACTCGCGGATGTCCGCGCCGGCCGGGAACGTCCGCCCGGCGCCGATCAGAACGATAGCATCGACCCCGTCGTCGGCTACCGCCTGCTCCACCCGGGTGACAATCCCCTCGCGCACCGCATGCCCCAGCGCGTTCACCGGCGGGTTGTCGATCGTCAGAACGGCCACCCGCCCCTCGATCTCATAGCCGACAATTTCGTTCATCTCCGCTCCCCCCGGGATCGTACCTGCACATATGCAAAACCTCTTCCATGGCTCTAGAATATTAGCCACGCGCGGCCATGATGCGCAGGGCCGACCCCCCGGTCAATTGAACGGTCAAACGGAGTACAGAAATTGTCTCACTACGGACATCCCGACGAGTTTCTAGACAAGGTGGGCCAAGAACTCGGCGTCAGCGGCTGGGTCACCATCGACCAGGCACAGATCGACGCCTTCGCAGAGGTTACAAACGACCACCAGTGGCTGCATGTTGATCCAGAGCGCGCCGCAAACGAGATGCCGACCGGCACGACCATCGCCCACGGCTTCCTCGTCCTTTCCCTGATCCCGGGGCTGAGCTATCCCTTCTTCGCGGTCGATAACCTCGCCCACACCATCAACTACGGGCTCAACAAGGTACGGTTCACCGCCATGGTGCCAGTGAATTCGCGGGTCCGCCTGCGCCAGTCCTTGGCGAGCGCTGAAAAACGCCCCGACGGCAGCGTGCACCTCGTCCTCGACTCTGTCATTGAGCTCGAAAGCAGCGAACGCCCCGCCGCCATCGCCCAGACCGTACGCCTGCTCTACCCCGAGCCTATCGGGGCAAGCACATGAGCGCCATAGATCGCACATTTTCCCGCACCGACCACGTCGTCCCAGTTCTGGAGCAGCACCGTTTCGACGACACAGCGCTCGTCGCCTGGATTGCGGGCAATATTGAGGGATTCGAGGGCCCGCTGGAGATCGCCCAGTTCCAGGGCGGCATGTCGAATCCGACCTTCCTCCTGACCGATGCGGGCGGCCGGCGCTACGTCCTGCGCAAGAAGCCGCCGGGCGAGTTGCTGCCCTCGGCTCATGCGGTCGACCGGGAGTACCGGATCACCTCGGCGTTAGCCGACACCGCCGTGCCCGTCGTACGTACGCTTGCACTCTGCGAGGAAACGTCCATCGTCGGCACCGAGTTCTTCCTTATGGACCACGCCGACGGGCGCGTGTTCCACGACCCGTCCCTGCCCGAACTACCGGAAAGCGAACGCGCAGCGATCTACGATTCGATGATCGAGACCCTCGCCGCCCTGCACCAAGTGGACTTCAAGGCGGCCGGCCTCGGCGACTATGGCCGGGTCGGCGGCTATATGGGCCGCCAAGTCGCGCGCTGGTCGAAGCAATACGAGGCCTCGAAGACCGACGAGTTGCCCGAGATGGACCGGCTAATGGTCTGGCTGCCCGAAAACATGCCCGACGACAACGAGACCACCATCGTTCACGGGGACTTCCGACTTGAGAACCTGATCGCCGCCCATGACAAACCGAAGGTGATCGCCGTCCTCGACTGGGAACTCTCGACGCTGGGCCACCCCCTGTCCGATCTCGCGTACAACTGCCTTCCTTATCACTGGCCCGAGAAATCCTTCGGTGATATGCGCGGGCTCGATGCGACCACTCCGGGCATTCCGTCGGAGACCGACTATGTCGATGCCTATTGCCGGGCGACTGGTCGTGACGGGATCGAGAACTGGAACTTCTACTTGGTCTTGTCGCTGTTTCGGCTCGCGGCGATCATCCAAGGCGTTTACTACCGCGGGCTACAGGGTAACGCATCCTCGCCAGAGGCCCTGCTGCGCCGGGACCTGACTCGACAGCTTTCGATCCGTGCGTGGGACCTGGTGGAGGCGGACGGTCAATAAGCCTGCGCTATCAGGCCCGAGCTTGACCCTAACATCTCATCCCAGACTGTGCCGGGGCAGCCGGGTAAAGTCCGCGTATGACGAAAAAGGAAGGCACGGACGTGACGGCGGTGTTCAGGCCGACGCACCCTACCCGGGGTATATTAGCCGCAGATTCTCGATCACCGCGGCTGGGCGTTCGCTGCCCTGAAGCTCCATCGTCGCCAGCAAATCGAGATAGACCCCGCCGTCGTCGCGCTTCTCGGCATTCGTCAGCGCCTGGCGCAGGCGCACCAGCGATCCCGCCGGTACCATGGCCGTGAAGCGCACCTTGTTGAGCCCGTAGTTCAGCTCGTGGGCGACATTGTCGACATCGAATATCTCGTAGCTGAGCGGTGCAAGCAACGAGAGTACTAGAAACCCGTGGGCGATGGTCGATCTGGTGGGCAGTTCGCGGGAGGACCGTTCGGTGTCCACATGCACCCATTGATGGTCGTTGGTCGCATCGGCGAATGCGTCGATCATCGTCTGATCGATCAGGACCCAGTCGCTGACGCCGAGATCCTCACCAACCAGATCGAGGAACACATCGGGATGAGAAAACCTGGCCATAAGTCAGGATTCCTTCGCCGCCTCCTGCTCGCGCAGGACCATGCGTTGAATCTTGCCCGTCGTCGTCATCGGCAGCGCGTCCACGAACTCGACCGCACGCGGATACTCGTGCGCCGCGAGCCGCGTCTTCACATGGTTCTGGATTTCCCCGGCGAGCGCGTCGCTCGGGGTCTGCCCATCCTTCAGGATCACATAGGCCTTCACCATCTCGCCGCGCGCTTCGTCGGGTACGCCGATCACCGCCGACATCTGCACGGCGGGATGGGTCAACAGCGAGTTCTCGACCTCGGCCGGGCCGATCCGGTAGCCGGCCGAGTTGATTACGTCGTCGGCCCGGCCGACGAAGTAGATCCAGCCCTCGTCGTCCATGGTCGCCTTGTCGCCGGTGTCGAGCCAACGATCGCCATTCTCGTCGGTGAGGAATTTCTCCTCGGTCGCCTCCGGGTTATTCCAATATTCGAGAAACATCACCGGATCCGGCGCCTTGACGCAGATGGTGCCGAGATCACCGGCCGCCTGGATGTTGGCATCCTCGTCCATGATTCGAAGCGTGTGCCCCGGCGAGGCACGACCCATGGAGCCGTCCGGCGGCGTCATGATGGTCGCGCAGCAGCCAACGATCACGTTGCACTCAGTCTGGCCGTAGGCCTCGTTGATGGTGACGCCCAGCTGCTCGCGGCCCCAGTCCATTAGTGAGGTGCCGAGCGCCTCGCCGCCCGAGAACATGGTGCGCAGATCGTAGTTGTAGCGGCCGCGCGGATTCTCCACTTGGCGCATCACCTTGAGGCCCGTTGGCGGGATGAAGGCGCAGCGCACACCGTAACGGTCGAGCAGGTCGAACACCGCCTCTGGGTCGAAGCGGGCGGACGGATTTACCACCTGTGGGATGCCGTGATAGAGCGCTGGCATGGCCGAATCCATCAGGGCGCCTATCCACGCCCAATCGGCGTTGGTCCACATGACGTCGCCCGGCTGCGGCAGGAAGTCGAAGATGAAATCGACGCCCGGCACATGGCCGATCATCGTCCGGTGAGGCAGCAGCGCGCCCTTCGGGTTCCCTGTAGTGCCCGAGGTGTAGATCAGCAGCGCGGGATCGCCGTTCGCGGTATCGACCGGGGCGAAGCTGTCCTTCGCACGCTCTAACTCGGCGTGGAAATCGAGTGCGCCCCCGGCCCCGTCATCAGCCGGCCCGTCTACCGAAAGAACCAGCTGAAGGTCGGGAAGCGAATCCCTGATCTGGGTTAACTTCTCGCAACTCACGCTGTCCGTGACGATTGCTCGCGCACCGCTGTCCGACAGCCGGTATTCAAGCGCGTCTGGCCCGAACAGCTGCGCCAGCGGCATCACTATCAGTCCGGCACGATAGCCCGCGATGTGGGCCACGAGCGTCTCGGGCCGCTGCGGCAGCAGCACCGCGACCCGGTCGCCACGCTGGAGGCCGTGCGCCACGAACAGGTTGGACAGACGGCTCGACAGCGCCTTCAGATCACCGAAGGTATAATCGCGCCGCCCACCATTAGGCTGCGGCACGATCAGAGCGGTGGCCTTCGCGTCTTGCGCGTCGCAGATGGAGACCCCCATGTTGAAGAGTTCCGGCACCTCCCAGTGCCAGTCGCCCCACGCCTGCTCGTATGTTTCTGAGATTTTCATGCCTATCCCCCCCCGAATACATTTACGAAAGTCTAGTCGGAGCCGCGGGGCGCGCCAATCAAGACTTGGTGCCGGCGAGCTCCAGCATCGCACCCAATAGCACCTGGCCGCCGGCGGTTACCCATTCGGGCTTCGCATACTCGATCTCGTTGTGACTGATCCCATCTACGCAGGGAATGAATATCATCGAGGCAGGCGCCACGGCCGCGACGTTGCAAGCGTCATGGCCCGCGCCGGAGACGATATCCCGGGTCGTTAAGTCACGGCGCGTGGCGGCATTGCGAACGGCCTCAACGCAACGCTCGGAGAAGACTATTGGTTCGATATAGAAGATCTCCTCAAACTGGCTCTCGAGGCCGATCGAGTGCACGATTGTCCGCATCCCGTCCCGCAGCTTCGTATCCATCTGGCGCAGAATACCGTCATCGGGATGTCGGAACTCCGCTGTCATGAAGACCTGTCCGGGAATAACATTCCGCGAGTTAGGGTAGGATTCAATAATGCCGACGGTCGAGCGCGCATCTGGCGCATTATCCATACCGATCCTGTTAACTAGATTGACGACCCGCGCGGCCCCCAAGAGCGCATCCTTGCGCCGCTCCATAGGCGTTGTGCCCGCATGAGATTCCCGGCCGGTGAGCGTGATCTCGTACCAGCGCTGGCCCTGAGCGCCGGTGACGACGCCGATAGAGATATTCTCTTCCTCGAGGATCGGCCCCTGCTCGATATGCGCCTCGACATAGGCGTGGAACTCCCGGCCTCCGACGGGTAGATCACCTGCATAGCCGATCCGTTCTAGCTCCTCACCGATGGTCAGTCCGTCTGCGTCCGTGCGGGATAGGCCATGCTCCAAAGTATGCTGACCGCCAAAGACGCCCGATGAGATCATGGCGGGTGCGAAACGGCTACCCTCCTCGTTGGTCCAGACCACCACCTCAATCGGGTGGTCGGTCGCGTAGTCCAAATCATTGAGGCTGCGGATCACCTCAAGGCCAGCCAGAACACCAAAAATCCCGTCGAACTTACCTCCGGTTGGTTGCGTATCGAGGTGGCTCCCCGTCACCACAGGTGGCAGGCTATCGTCCCGCCCGCCGCGCCGGGCGAAGATGTTGCCCATCCGGTCCACGCTGACGGTGCAGCCCGCAGCATCGCACCAGTCGACGAACAGGTCCCGCGCCTCGCGGTCGAGGTCTGTCAGCGCGAGGCGCCGGCTGCCGCCCTTCTCGGTCGGGCCGATCGCAGCGATATCCATAATCGACTGCCAGAGCCGATCACCGTCGATGGAGAGGTTGCGTGGTTCGCTCATGAAGCGGATCCCTAGAAAGTTTATATGCTGCGGTTTTTGTAATGAAGCCGACGATCTTCGAGGGCTCAGAGGCGAGCTAGTTAGCGATGTCGGGATGATGGGCGAGCCGGTCCTCCGTAGGCCAGACCTCGAACGTCACCACGATCACGCCAAGACAGATCACTTGCGCGGCCACCCGTCGACCTGCCGGCGCAGCTCTAGGCGCGCGATCTGGCGCCGATGCACCTCGTCGGGCCCGTCGAACAGCCGCATGGCACGGGTTCGTGCATACATGGCCGCCAGCGGAAAGTCGTCGCTCATGCCGCCACCACCATGCAGTTGCATCGCTCGGTCGATCACGCCGAGCGCCATATTCGGCGCTGCGACCTTGATCATCGCGATCTCTTGGCGTGCCTCCTTGTTGCCGACTGTGTCCATCATCCAGGCCGCCTTCATCACTAAGAGGCGGCACATCTCGATCTCGATACGAGACTGGGCGATGCGTTCTTCTGTGATGCCGCGCTCGGCCAGCAGCTTGCCCCAAGTCTCGCGTTTGGCGGCACGCTTGCACATAGCTTCGAGCGCGCGCTCGGCCACGCCGATTACCCGCATGCAGTGATGGATGCGCCCCGGCCCGAGCCGACCCTGAGCGATCTCGAAGCCGCGCCCCTCGCCGACCAGTAAATTTTCCGCCGGCACTCGAACGTTGTCAAAGACCACCTCCGCATGGCCGTGGGGCGCGTCGTCATAACCCATAACGTTGAGCATGCGTTCGATCGTCACCCCGGGCGTCTCGCTGGGGACAAGAATCTGCGACTGCTGCTCGTGGCGGGCGGCCGACGGGTCCGTCTTCCCCATGACGATCATGATTCTGCAGCGCGGGTTGCCCGCATTGGACGTCCACCATTTGCGGCCATTGATCACATACGAATCGCCGTCACGGGTGATCGAGCATCTGATGTTGGTGGCATCCGACGAGGCGACGTCAGGCTCGGTCATGGCGAAGGCCGAACGGATCTCGCCGTTGAGCAGGGGCGTGAGCCATTCGTCCTGCTGCGCCGGGGTGCCGTACATGTGCAGCACCTCCATATTGCCGGTGTCCGGCGCGTTGCAGTTGAACACCTCCGGCGCCCAATCGACGCGCCCCATGATCTCGCACAGGGGCGCGTACTCGACGTTAGTCAGCCCGGCGCCGTGATGCTCGTCGGGCAGGAAAAGGTTCCAAAGGCCGCGTTTTCTCGCCTCGGCCTTAAGGTCGTCAACGATCTGCGGCGTGTGCCAGCGCGTCCCCTGGCTGCTGAGCTGTTCCTCGAACGTCTCCTCATTCGGATAGATGAACTCGTCCATGAACGCGAGCAGCTCAGCGCGCATCTCATTGCAGCGTTGCGACAGGTCGAATTTCATGTTTTTCCCCTATGGTTTCCCGCCTCGTGCGGGCGGGTGTCCAATGTCATAACTTCGCCTAGGATACCTTCAAACGACACAAATGGGGGAATCGTCATGGGCGTGTCGCTCGATCTCGCGGGGAAAGTCGCCATCGTCACCGGCGCGACGAAGGGCATCGGGCGCGCCGTCGCCTTCGCGCTGGCCGACGCGGGAGCTCGGGTAACCGTCTCAAGCCGGGACAAGGACCGGGTTGCGAGAACCGCCGCAGCGCTCGCTGATGCAGGGTACGAGGCCCTTGGGGTGCCGTGCAATATCGGGCGCAAGGACGAGCTTGCGGCGCTGACCAGTGCCTCCCGTGATCATTGGGGACCGGCGGACATTCTGGTCTGCAACGCGGCCATTAATCCCTATTACGGACCGGCGATGGAGATCCCCGACAGTGTGTTCGCCAAGATCATGCAAACCAACATCCAGTCACAGCTTTGGCTGTCACAGTTGGCCGTGCCGGAAATGCGGACCAAGGGTGGCGGTGCTATCATCCTCGTCTCGTCGATCGGCGGCCTGCGCGGCTCAGACGTGATCGGCGCCTACAATATTTCCAAGGCCGCGGACATGCAGCTCGCCCGCAACCTTGCCGTCGAACTCGGGCCCGACAACATCCGGGTGAATGCGATCGCGCCCGGGCTGGTGAAGACGGATTTTGCGCGTGCGCTTTGGGAGGATCCGAAATTTGCCGACCCGCGGATCGCCGCAACGCCGCTGCGCCGTCTCGGTGAGCCCGAGGACATCGCCGGTGCGGCCGTTTACCTCGCCTCTGACGCGGCGAGCTGGATGACCGGTCAGGTGCTGGTCGTGGACGGCGGCGCGACGGTGCCGGTCTGACGTTCAGGCTGCGCGCCCCTCGTCCCATTCCTGAAAGCTGGAGCCAGCATCGGCGAGCTCGCGCAGGAGCGCCGCTGGTTCCCACTTGTCGCCCCACTCAACGTGATAGCCGTCGAGGGTCGCGACGATTTCGGGCAGGCCCACCATGTCGGCATAGAACATCGGCCCACCGCGCCAGCGCGGGAAGCCGTAGCCGTGCAGCCAGACAACGTCGATGTCCGAGGACCGGATCGCGAGGCCTTCCTCTAGTATCTTTGCTCCCTCGTTGATAAGCGAATAGATCATTCGTTGACGGATCTCTTCATCAGAAATCGCCCGGCGCGCAATACCCATCTCGTCGGAACGGGTGTAGATCAGCGCGGCGACCTCCGGGTCGGGAATCGCGCTGCGGCCCTCATAGCGATACCAGCCGGCACCGGTCTTCTGTCCATGGCGCCCCAACTCACAAATGCGCTGGAGGAGCGGCGAGAACCGCTCGGCCACCGGCCGCGTTTCGGCTCGGCGCTTCTCGATCGCCCAACTGATGTCGAGCCCGGCAAGGTCCGACACCCGAAACGGCCCCATGCGGAATCCGAATTCCTCGGCTACCCGGTCCATGTCTTCAGGCATCGCGCCTTCCTCAACGAGGAAGTCGCACTGGCGAAAATACGGCGCGAGCATGCGATTGCCGACGAAGCCATCGCACACGCCGACCACGACACCGGTCTTGCCGATCCGGCTCGACAAGTCGAGCACCGTCGCAATGACATCATTCTCCGTCTTCTCCGCCCGGACGATCTCGAGCAGGGTCATAACGTTGGCGGGGCTGAAGAAATGTAGGCCCAGCACATCGCCGGGTCGCTGCGTGACAGCGGCGATCGCATCGACATCCAGAGTCGAGGTGTTAGTCGCTAGGATCGCGCCGTCGCGGGCGATCCGGTCGAGGTCGCGGAACACCGACTGCTTAACACCCATCTCCTCGTAAACGGCCTCGATCACTAGGTCGACATCGGCCGCGGCATCGATGCCCACCGCGCCGGTGATCAGCCGCATGCGCGCCTCCATATCCGCGGCGCTCAGGCGACCACGGTCACGGGTCGCCGCGTAGTTGGCCTCGATTCGCGCGAGCCCCCCGTCCAGTGCCTCCTGCCCGGTCTCGACCAAGGTTACCGGCAGGCCGGAATTGGCAAACGACATGGCGATGCCGCCGCCCATCGTGCCCGCACCGATGATTGTGGTTCGTTTGATCGTGCGCCTTGCGGTCGCAGCGGAAATGTCGGGAATGCGTGAGACCTGACGCTCTGCGAAGAAGGCATGGACCAGTGAACGGGATTCCACCGACGCAATGGTTTCCCGGCTAATCTCCGCCTCTCGGACCCAACCGTCGGCGAACGGCATGCTAAGCGTATTGGCTACACTCTCCAGGCATCGGAAGGGTGCCTGCATCCCCCGTGCGGTCCTCTCAAGCTGTGTGCGAATCTCTGCCACCAGCGCGGTACCGGCTTCAGCATCCAGATCGACCGTCATCTCGCTGACCCGCCGCGGACCGGCGTCGCAGGCGATCAGGTTGCGCGCAAATCGCATCACTTCGTCCAGAAAATCGTCGCCGACGGCCATTTGGTCGACCAGTCCCAGTTCCAGTGCTGTCCCAGGATCAACTGAACTGCCGGTCGTGATCATCTCGACCGCCTTCGCAAAACCGACGAGCCGCGGCAGGCGCTGGGTGCCGCCTGCCCCCGGAATGACACCCCGCAACACTTCGGGCAATCCGAGTCGGGCATCCGGATGCACCATGCGGTAGTGACAACCAAGCGCTAGTTCCAGGCCGCCGCCTAGGGTCGGACCATGAATCGCTGCCACAACGGGCTTCTCCATCGCCTCGATCAGGTTCATCAGATCACGGGTCATCGGCCGGACCTCGCGATCCGGAGTGTTGAATTCTCGGATGTCCGCACCGCCGCACAGATTACGTCCATTGCCCCGGATCGTCACCACGAGCACCGCTTGATCATCGGCCGCCGCCTCGAGGAAATCGGCAACCGCTATGCGCACATCTTTCGCCAGCGCATTCACCGGCGGATTATTGATCGTGATCAACGCGACGCCGCCGTCCCTTTCATAAAGGACGAGATCGCTGGAAGACGCGCTCGGCATAGACTCCCCCGTTGCGACGTATAAATACTGGATCGCGAACGGCACCTTACGAGAATTACGCCGCGCGTCCAAACCGCGCCGGACCATGTACGCGGCTTTCGCATGGCTGACCAGACCGTACGGTGCCTCGCGCATCCGCAAGGCGATTGCTAGACTGACCTCTAAATAAATTGCCCAAACCCTTGGCTAAGATCGGCCGCCTGAATCGACCGCGCATGCGCTTACCGATGGATACCCGGCTCAACGCCGCCCAGATTTCCGGATTGCTTTCGGCCCTAGTCACGGTCGTCCTTCTGGCCGCACCTCTGTGGTCCGACACGCCTGGTATGTTGCCGGCCGCCGGCGTCGTGCTGTTCGCCATCGCCTTATGGGCTACCGGCGCCATCCCAGCACACATCACGGCGCTGCTCCTTTTCCTGCTCACCGTCGTGTTCGCGATAGCCCCGCCGAATGTGGCATTCTCCGGCTTCCATGCGAGTGCCACCTGGCTAGTGTTCGGCGGGTTCGTCATTTCGATCGCGGTCCACAAGTCCGGGCTCGCGTCGCGTATAGTGCAGGCGTTGATGAATCACCTGCCGGCCCGCTACCTGCTGATGGCAGGTGGACTCGCCATCGCCGGCGTCCTGCTCAGCTTCATAATGCCCTCGGCATCCGGACGCGCAGTCATGATGGCCCCGCTAGCCGTCGCGCTCGCCACCGAACTCGGGTTCGGCGAAAATACGCGGGCGCGCCATGGCCTGGTAATGGCCGCGGGCTGGGGCACCACGATACCGGCCTTCGGAATCCTTCCGTCTAACGTCGTCAACATGGCCTTCGTAGGCGCATCCGAGAGCATTTTTGGGGTCGGCTTCACCTATTTCGGCTACACCTTCCTCAATTTCCCGGTGGCCGGATTCCTAGGCGCATTGATCGTAATCTTGCTGATCACAATCCTTTTCGGCGCGAAGCCCGAGCCCAAGGGCAAGCCCGCCATTCAAACCGGCTGGAGTAGCGCCGAGCGGCGCCTGATGGGCATAATGCTGATCGCGCTGGCCTTGTGGATGACGGATTCCCTGCACGGTATCTCACCGGCCTGGATCGCACTCGCCGCGGCGCTACTCTGCATTACGCCGGGAGTCGGGATCCTGTCGGCATCCGTTATCACGAACGAAGTGAATTACGGGGCGTGGCTGTTCGTCGCCGGCGTGATCGGTATGGGCGCGATCGCCAACCATTCCGGGGTCGGCGGCGCCATGGGGGAACTCCTGCTCGCCAACATTCCGCTGACCCGGGACGGCGGTATCGTCACATTCTACGAAATCTTTGCGATTAGCGCCGCGGTGGGGGTGGTCACGACATTTCCCGCGGCCCCACCGATCGT
>PBPM01000104.1 GCA_002724635.1 Rhodospirillaceae bacterium | reverse complement strand
GGATCGACCGGATCGCGATGCTGAAATATGGTATCCCCGACCTGCGCACCTTCTTCGACGCGGACATCCGCTGGCTCAAGCATTACGGCTTCGTGCCGCTTGCCGTGCCGTCCATGGTTCGCGGTCTTTAGGGGGCGGCCATGAAGTTCACCCTGTCCTGGCTGAAGGACCATCTCGAGACAGATGCCTCCGTCGATCAGGTCGTCGAGACGCTCATTCGGATTGGCCTTGAGGTCGACACGGTCGACGACCCCGGTGCCAAGCTGGCCGCCTTCACGGTGGCAAATGTGGTCGCCGCCAAGCAGCACCCCAACGCCGACCGGCTGCAGATCTGCACCGTCGACACCGGAGAGGACGAGGTGCAGGTCGTGTGCGGCGCTCCTAACGCGCGTGCGGGTATGAAGGGCGTGTTCGCGCCCGCGGGCACCTATGTTCCCGGCATCGACGTCGAACTCAAGAAGACCAAGATCCGTGGCGTCGAATCCAACGGCATGCTCGTGTCGGAGCGCGAGATGGGCCTGTCGGACGAGCATGACGGCATCATCGAGCTGCCTGATGATGCACCCCTAGGCGAACCCTTCGCGGGTGTGCTTGGTCTCGACGATCCGGTGATCGACATCGAGCTGACCCCGAACCGTCCGGACTGTACCGGCGTGCGCGGTATCGCCCGAGACCTCGCCGCCGCCGGGCTCGGCAAACTCAAGCCGTTCGATGCGGCCGCCCCCCTCGAGGGCAGCTATGATAGCCCGGTTGCCTGGGCGATCGCAGACGACGGTAATGCCTGCTCCTACGTGGTCGGCCGGCACTTCCGTGGTGTCACCAACCGGCCGTCGCCCGTCTGGGTGCAGGACCGGCTCCGCGCCATAGGCCTGCGGCCGATCTCTGCGCTGGTCGATGTCACCAACTATGTGTCGATCGATCTTGGCCGCCCGCTGCATGTGTTCGATGCGGGCAAGCTCGACAACACCACGCTGACCATGCGTCGGTCGCGCGACGGAGAGACCTTCATGTCGCTGGTCGAACGGGAATATACGCTCGATAACGGGATGACCGTGATCGGCGACGGCGATAAGGCCGAAGCCGCCGCCGGCGTGATGGGCGGGCTAGAGACCAGCTGCACCGAGGAGACCACGGACGTATTCCTCGAGGTGGCGCTGTTTGATCCGGTTTCGGTGGCGACCACGGGTCGCAAGCTGCAGATCGATTCCGACGCGCGCTACCGCTTCGAGCGCGGCGTTGATCCTGAATCCGCCGACTGGGGCGCCGACGTAGCTGCGCGCATGATCCTCGAATTTTGCGGTGGGGAGACGAGCCGACCGGTCACGGCTGGCGTTATGCCCGACTGGGGCCGCGCGATCACGCTGCGTGTCGACCGGGTGGCGAACCTCGGTGGCGTCGAGGTTCCCGCCGAGCGCCAAATCGAGATTCTCAACGGCCTCGGTTTCGAGACTGCGCACGTCGGTAACGCGATCACCGCGGTGGTGCCGTCTTGGCGCCCCGACGTGCATGGCGAGCCGGATCTGGTTGAGGAGATCACGCGTATCCACGGGTTTGACGCGATCGCTCCGGTGCCGGTCGACCGCGACACCGCGCTGCCGTCCGCAGCGGTCACGCCGGCCCAGCTGCGCACCAGCCGGGTGCGCCGGGTGCTCGCTGCTCAGGGCCTCGACGAGGCTGTGACATGGTCCTTTATGGGTCGCAAACATGCTGAGCTATTCGCTGGCAACGATACGAACATAGACGCGCTCATGCTCGCCAACCCGATCTCGAGCGAGCTCGATGCGATGCGCCCGTCGATCCTGGGTAATCTGTTGTTTGCCGCAGGTCGCAACGCCGACCGAGGCTTCGCCGATCTGGGCCTGTTCGAACTCGGCCCAGTCTATCGTGACGCGTCACCTGGCGGCCAGTTGCTGGTCGCTGCCGGTGTGCGCCACGGCAATGTACATCCGGCCCACTGGTCCGGATGTGCACGCGCCGCCGACGCGCTCGACGCCAAGGCCGACGCGCTGGCCGCGCTCGACGGCGCCGATGCGCCGACGGGGAATCTGCGGGTCAACCGCGATGCGCCCGCTTGGTTCCATCCGGGCCGCTCCGGCGGGCTCCGTCTCGGCAAAAACGTGCTGGCCTGGTTCGGCGAGATTCATCCTGGCGTCCTAAACGAGCTCGACGTGCGAGGCCCTGCCATCGGCTTCGAGGTGTTCCTCGATGCGCTGCCGGAACGCCAGCATAAGTCGTCGGCGCGGCCGCCCCTGCACCTCTCGGCGCTCCAGCCCGTGCGCCGGGACTTCGCCTTTCTGGTCGACAGCAAAGTCGATGCGGAGAACCTGATTCGCGCCGCGCGCGGTGCCGAGCGCGATCTGATTTCCAGCGTGGACCTATTCGACGTCTACGAGGGCACGAACATCGAGGACGACAAAAAGTCGCTCGCGATTCAGGTGACGCTGCAGCCGGTGGAGGCGACCCTGACCGACGAGGAAATCGACGCTATCGTCGCGAAGATCGTTGCCGCAGTCGAGAAGGCGACTGGCGGTAGCCTTCGGGGATAGCAGCGCAGCGTCTACCGCCGGATTAATTCCCGACGCTGGATGCATGATTGTAGGGCCCGATTCTCATGACGGGTTTCGATGCGCGACGCTTGTTTTCGCAATTTGGGGCTACTTTCGGTTAGCGTTGGACTACCGATTGGGGACGTTATCTCGTGTTCGGTGTTCATAGTGTGCTGTGGATAAAGTGACAGTTGGCTGACAACCCCACCCGCGAATATGACAAGCCTGTGGGTAACGGTAGAAGAGTTCTTAATATGCTGAAAATAATAAGAATAGTTGGAAACTGCTTCATCATATAACATTGTATGAATGTCCTTGTGACATTCATGAGATTACGTATACGACACTTATCCCCGTTTAACACTTCGCGTGTTTCGCCGTTTATGACAATAGATATTCCCGTTTTGTTCTGTGAGCCTATCGACCCTAAATGACCGACCTCTCTCACATCCGTAATTTCTCGATCGTCGCGCATATCGATCACGGCAAGTCAACTCTAGCTGACCGGCTTATCCAGGAGTGCGGCGGGCTAACCGAACGCGAGATGCAGGAGCAGGTGCTCGACAATATGGAGCTCGAGCGCGAACGCGGCATTACCATCAAGGCGCAGACCGTGCGCCTAGTCTATACGGCGAAAGACAACGAGACCTATCACCTGAATCTGATGGACACTCCGGGGCATGTGGACTTCTCCTATGAGGTGTCCCGCTCGCTTGCCGCGTGCGAGGGCGCGCTTCTGGTGGTCGACGCCAGCCAGGGGGTCGAGGCCCAGACGCTTGCAAACGCCTATCTGGCGATCGATGCTGACCTTGAGCTCGTGCCGGTCCTCAACAAGGTCGATCTGCCGGCCGCCGAGCCCGAACGCATTCGCACTCAGATCGAGGACGTGATCGGCCTCGACGCCTCCGAGGCGTTGGAGATCTCGGCCAAGACGGGGCTCGGAATTGCGAACGTGCTGGAGGCAATCGTTACCCAGATGCCTCCGCCCGAGGGCGACGCGGACGCCGATCTCCAGGCGCTACTTGTCGACAGCTGGTACGATTCCTATCTTGGGGTCGTCGCGCTGGTGCGCGTGAAGCATGGCACCCTCAAGAAGGGCCAGAAGATCCGGATGATGTCGAACGGGCGGACCTACCCGGTCGACCGGGTGGGGGTGTTCACGCCGGCTCGGACCGAGATCGACGTGCTGGGACCGGGCGAGATCGGCTTCATCACCGCCCAGATCAAGACCGTCGCTGACTGCAACGTGGGCGACACCATCACCGACGACCGCAGGCCCGCTGCTGAGGCGCTGCCCGGTTTCAAGCCGTCGGTACCGGTAGTGTTCTCCTCGCTCTACCCGGCGGATTCGGCCGAGTATGAGGACCTGCGCGAAGCGCTGGGCCGTTTGCATCTGAATGATGCGAGCTTTGAGTACGAGGCGGAGAGTTCGGCAGCACTGGGCATGGGGTTCCGCTGCGGTTTCCTAGGCCTGCTACATATGGAGATCATCCAGCAGCGGCTCGAACGCGAGTTCGACCTCGAGATCATTGCGACCGCGCCGTCGGTCGTATACCGGATCACGCTGACGGACGGCGAGGAGATTGCGCTCCACAACCCGTCCGACTATCCCGAAGTGACTCGCATCGAGACTATCGCCGAGCCCTGGATCAAGGCGTCGATCATGGTGCCTGACGAGTATCTGGGCGCGGTCTTACAGCTGTGCACCGAACGCCGGGGTGAGCAGGTTGAGCTTACGTATGTGGGTGGGCGCGCCATGGCGGTCTACAGGCTGCCACTGAACGAGGTGGTGTTCGACTTCTACGACCGGCTGAAGTCGATCAGCCGTGGCTATGCAAGCTTCGACTATGAGCTTGACGGCTACCGGGAAGGCAGCCTGGTGAAGGTAGACATCTTGGTGAACGGCGAGACTGTGGACGCGTTGTCGATGGTGGTCCATCGTGAACAGGCCGAGAGCCGCGGCCGGCATTTGTGTACCCGGCTCAAGGACCTAGTTCCGCGCCAGCTCTTCAAGGTTGCACTGCAGGCTGCGATCGGCGGCAAGGTGATCGCACGAGAGACGGTCGGCGCGATGCGCAAGGACGTTACGTCGAAATGCTATGGCGGCGACATCACGCGCAAGCGGAAGCTTCTTGAGAAGCAGAAGGCGGGCAAGAAGAAGATGCGCCAGTATGGGAATGTCGAGATTCCCCAGTCGGCCTTTATCCAGGCCCTGCGCATGGGCGACGAGTAGATGCTGAGCTTAGAAAAACGTCATGCCCGTACTTGAGTCGGGCGCTGCACCGAAACTGGATCGACCAGAAGCGCGGATAGAGCCCGCGCATGACGATGGTGTGATTGCAGAAGTGCTGGCCGCTAGGACTTGAACACCCCGGTCCTGTGCCGTCGTGCGCGGAACAGCCAGGCTAGTAGGAGGCCGGGCACGCCGAGGACTAGCAGGGCCGGCCAGGTCAGCAAGGTCGATATGGCGGGATGCCAAAGCCACGGTCCGATGACCGGGACGTGACGTGCGATCGCTGGTTCCGCGACCTGAAGGCTGGTTTGGTGGAGCTGAAACCAGAGCTCGCCGGCGGCAATTAGGGCAAACGCACCGGCGTCGATTGACGTGAGCACGTCACTCGCCAGCACCGCAAGTGCCGTAATGAAGAGAATCCAGCCTATGATCCGGCCAATAATAATGGCTCGCCAAGCCCCGCGTTTCTGTTTCTCATCTTTAGGTTATTAGCCAATACTAAGCGCAATCGGCCCTTCGGACACAGGCCCTACTCCTGTCTAATTTTACGACAGCACTGGGCGGTTGCCAGCTTGGGTACGGTCGGTTATCCAGTGCCCCAGTGAGGAGGGGTGGCCGAGTGGCTGAAGGCGCACGCTTGGAAAGCGTGTAAACGGGCAACCGTTTCGAGGGTTCGAATCCCTCTCCCTCCGCCAACGTTATCGTACTTCGCGAGATTGAGTGCGCCGGCCAACTGGCCGTGCAGTTCCAGTTCGAACTGGCCCCGTTTTTCTTTGGGGTGGGTCACGATCTTGTCGACGAGGTTGCGCAAGGCTGCTGCGGCTTCATCTCGTACGACATCGTCGGAATGCCGCGCTGGGTCGGCGTCGAGGACCGGTACGGTGATGGCTAGCTGCCGATGAGGCAGGCTCAGTCATAGAACGCGATCGTCCTGGTCTCGATCGACTGGCGCGGCGCGGCGTCGGCCGGGCTCGTCGGGTCGTCGAAGGCGCTGTGCGCGGTCCAGCGCGCGCGGCCGTCGGTTTCCGTGTCGAAGCACTTGAGCAGGATCAGCTCGTCGGGCTGCATGCATGGGAAATACACCCAGCGATGGTCGGGGTTGTACTTGGTGCGGTGGATCTCGCCGACCCGGTCGTCATACTTTAGGTCCATGAGGATCATGTCGCCTTCGGCGATCGACTGGGCATCGCAGATGCCGAGCGGTGCTTCCTCGACAGCACCGCTAATGGAGCGCCAGACATTGATATAGACATAGCGCTTCTTGAGCGCGGTGTCGGCTTCGTTCGGTGGCAACAGGTCACGCACCCGCTGCGGGCCCGACAGGTCGGTATAGTCGTTGTGGACGACCCGCACCGGCTCCCGCAGTTTCTTCATCTTGCGGGCCTCCGCGTCCTCCACGCGCAGCGTGTGGTCAAAGACGAGGACGCGCGGAGCTCCTGTCGCTGCGGCGACGATCTTCTCGACCTCGGCATTGTAGACCGTTTCGATCTGAGCGGAGTCCATAAAGTCCGTCACCGCGGTCGGGCTGTTGTGGAACTCGAAGCCGTTGTCGTCGAGGGTCAGCTGTTCGGCGATGGTCCGACCGTCATAGATCGGGACCGTCCGGTGATCCGGCGTCTCGTCGCGGCGATTGGATTCCCCATAGGGCGAGATGTAAGTGACCGGCTTGATGCCGTTGTCGACCACATAATTCACCGAGGCCTCGACGAAGGGGAGGTCGTTCGTATCGTATGCGGGTTGCGCCATGGGACGGGGCCTTCCGAAAAGATGTCTTGCAGTTTCGGATATCAAATAGGTTCCACCGGCTGCCTGTCGAGTGGATTTTCAAGTGCGAACGCGATTTGGCCGCGTTTCTAGAGGGTCGAACTGGGGCGTTCTTTGATCCGGTCGAACCAGCGGCGCGCGTTGGTCGCATCATCTGGCAGGGTGAGCTTGAGCCAGCCGGCGAAATCGACTGTGACGAAGGCCATGATGTCGGCGGCCGAGTAAATGTCGCCGGCGAGAAAGGCCCGGTCGGCTAGGCTCCGGTCGAGCAGCTCGAAGAAATGTCCGACCCGCACCCGGCCACGTTCGGCCAGTTCCGGGATCTGTGCATAGTTATGCGGCCCAGTCAGCGCGCGATTGGCGAGCCGCTTGGCGGCATTCCGTAATCCTTCGCCGACCGCGAGGAACCCTTCCTGCTCGACGCGCCATACCCAGTCGGCGACGGTCGCGCGTTCGGGCGCATCGCCGCCGAGCAGCGCGGGCTCCGGGTAAGTCTCTTCCAGATAGCGCCAGCAACCCTGGCTGGTAAAGAAACGTTTGCCTGCGTCGGTCTCCAGGACCGGGACAGTGCAGAACGGATTGATCGCGCGGAAGGTGTTATCTAGCTGCTCCTGTTCGCCCAGATTGACCTCAATGGTCTCGATCGCATCGCCCAAGCCTTTCTCGGCGATAAAGATGCGGACGAGGCGCGGACTGGGTGCCGTCGAGCAGTCGTAGAATTTCATGGTCGTTTTTTCCTTGATAACGCGAAAGCTTAGGCGGAATGCGGCGGTTGGTTCAATCGCCGCCGGCCGCCGGTTTCGTTCTGGGATCCGGGTTGGTCCCGGACGCAGGTGAGCCTACTCGGGAATCGGCAGCGGCTGGTCGTTCTCGGGGATGTTCCAGGCGCGTTGCACGGCCGGACGGTCGAGCATGGTCATATACCAGCGGCGCACGTTCGGATACTCGTTGAGGTTGATCTCCTGCCAGTTGTGGCGCGCCGCCCACGGCCAGCAGGCCATATCCGCGATCGAGTACTCATCCACGATAAAGTCGCGACCCTCGAGCCGCTTGTTCAGGACTCCGTAGAGGCGTCGCGCCTCACCCTCGTAGCGCTTGCGCGCGTAGTCCGAGGCGTCCGGGTTGTACTTCGTGAAGTGATGCACCTGGCCTAGGATGGGTCCGTAACCGCCCATCTGCCACATCAGCCATTCCATGGTGCGCCAGTAGGTGTCGCGATCCTTCATGTTCAGGAACTTGCCGGTCTTCTCGGCGAGATAGAGCAGGATCGCACCGGTCTCGAACAGCGGATAGTCGTTGTTATCGTGGTCGACGATCGCTGGAATCTTGTTATTCGGACTGATCTTCAGGAAGTCCGGGTCGAACTGATCGTCCTTCGCGATGTTGATCGGGCAAACCGTGTAGTCGAGGCCCGCCTCCTCGAGCATGATCGCGACCTTGCGGCCATTCGGTGTGAACCATGTATAAAAATCGATCATTTCAGATCTCGCTTCCCTGTCCTCGATGTTGTTTGCGCGAACCTATTAGCGCTTGCGAGGTGGGTCAATTGATGGAAAGTCAAAAGTTTTATGTGTTAAGCTGGGCGTTTCCAGATTATGAACTGGCGGGTGATGCCGTCGGGGCCAAGGCCCGAAAACACCATCTTGTTCCCGTTCTTGGTGATGTCACGTGATAGCGTCATGCCCACCATATTTGGATCGAGTGCGGTCTGGATGGTGTGGGTGACGGTGTCGTTTTCGAGCTGCCAGGTGCCCGCATAGTTGAAGTAGCTCGAGAAGGCCTCCGCGCGTTCCTCATCGCTCGGCCGGTCGGTCGGCAGGAAGCGGTCGGCGCAGTGGGTGATCGCCGACATGTAGCCGTCGGCCGTGTACATGATCATGCCGCCCGCATCCCGGCCCATGGGGTGGAAGCGCGTTCCGTCCTCATCCTCGGCGTACATCTCGTCGAGTGTCCAGGCGCCCACCAGGTTGCTCTCGTTCACTGCCATTTATCTGTCCTGTCCTCGTTGGTTGCGGGAGACTAGTTCCTTCGTGCGCAAGATTGAAGCGGTTCCCTTGGCCCTTGCGTTGATACGTTCAGGCCGCTGAGGCAGAGTCGGAGAACTCAGACTCCCCAATCTGGAAGGATTGCCCCCGTGCCCCACAATCTGATTTCCCGACCCCGCAAGGACACGCTTCCCCTTACCGTCCTCGATGCCGCACGCGTCGATGGCTGGCGCAAACGCATCACGGCCTCACAACGGGCGTGGCTCGAGCGGACGGGATTCACCGGCAGGCCGGGAAGCTCGGCGATGCTACCCGACCGCGCGGGCGGCGCCGGAGAGGCCGTGTTCGTGACGGGATCCGACACGGATGTCTGGTCTTGGTCGACCCTTGCCGCGCGGCTGCCAAAGGGGAGCTATCGCATTGCGGGGCGGCTGTCGAGGGCTTTGGCCCATGACGCCGCGCTCGGATGGGGGCTCGCCGCATATGAGTTCACTCGCTACCGGGCGGCGAAGATTTCCCGGCCCGCCCTCGTCTGGCCCACGAATGCGGACCACGCCGCGGTGACGGCGATGCTCGACGCAACGGCCCTGTTGCGCGACCTTATCAACACGCCGGCCGAGGATATGGGGCCGTCCGAGCTGGCTGGCGAGGCGCGCAAGGTCGGGCGGAAGTTCAAGGCCCGCATCAAGGTCACGACCGGCGATGCTCTGCTGAAGGCTAATTATCCCATGATACATATGGTCGGCCGTGCATCGGATGATGCGCCGCGCCTGATCGACATGCGCTGGGGAGCGAGAGGACCGCGCGTGACCCTGGTCGGCAAGGGGGTCTGTTTCGACACTGGCGGCCTCGATCTCAAGCCTGCGGCGGGAATGCTGCGGATGAAGAAGGACATGGGCGGCGCCGCCCATGCAATCGCGCTCGGCCAGCTGATCATGGCGGCGAAGCTGCCGGTCCGCCTGCGGGTGATGATCGGGGCCGTGGAGAACGCGGTTGCGGGCAACGCGTACCGGCCCTGGGATGTGCTGCAGACGCGCAAGGGCATCACGGTGGAGAATGCCAACACAGACGCCGAGGGCCGGCTGGTCATGGGCGACTGCTTGGCCGAGGTGTGTCGCGAGAAACCGGACATGCTGCTTGATTTCGCGACCCTGACCGGCGCCGCGAGGGTCGCGGTCGGTACGGGGATTGCCGCCGTGTTCGCCAACGACGATGACCTATATGCGGAGCTAGAGAAGCATGGCGAGAAGACATCCGATCCGCTCTGGCGCCTGCCGCTCCACGAGCCGTATCGAGCGCTGCTGGATAGCAAGGTCGCGGACATCTCAAGCGCTAGCGACGGCCCCTTCGGTGGCGCCATCACCGCTGCGCTGTTCCTGCAGGAATTTGTCGATGAAGATGTGCCATGGGCGCATTTCGATATCATGGCGTGGAACACGGCCAACCGGCCCGGCCGACCGACCGGCGGCGAGGCACAGGGATTACGCGCGGCCTTCGGGGCCATCGAGGCGCGCTTCGGCCTCTAGAACGTCGGGTCACCAAGTGTTTCACGGATTTCTCTGGCGCATCGACGAAGCGTCACCTCTTCCTTCCGGAGTGGGCGAAACCGACATCTAAGTATAACGTTAAGCTATATATAATATTAGTTTGCATAATTTGTGATTTGATCATGGGTTCGCTACAAACAGACTAATTTAAAATCTGATTACTGCTTGGGAGGCCCCCTATGGTTAAACCGATTCTGCAGACCTATCCGGTTATTCACGCTGAGAGCGAGGAGGAGCGCGAGAAACTTCGTCCGATTGGCCGCAACAAAGATCGTTACCAGGAGACGGTCAAGGGCTGGCACGAGGTCATCATGGCCGCCGACAACCTTGACTTCTGGGGCGTAGCCACGATCGAGCATCACTTCTGGTCGGAAGGCTATGAGGTCGGTCCGGCGCCGGCAATCATGGACGCCTACTGGGCCGCGATCACCAAGAATGTCCGGGTCGGTCAGCTCGGTTACATGATGAGCATTCAGAACCCGATCCGAGTGGCTGAAGAGACGGCGATCATCGATCACCTGTCTCAGGGTCGGAGCTTCGTCGGTTTCGCGCGCGGCTATCAGAGCCGCTGGACCAACGTGTTCGGCCAGCATTACGGCACGACGTCGACCAAATCGCCGACCGCGGCGAAGAACAACCAGACGGCCGTCGGCGCCGGCTTTGCGCAGAGCGGGTTCACGATTTCCGATAAGGACGTCAAGAACGATCAACATAACCGCGACGTCTTCGAGGAAAATATCGAGATTGTGCTCAAGGCCTGGACTCAGGATTCGATGAATCACAAGGGCAATGCTTGGCAGATTCCGTACCCGGGTGACACAGGCGTGGATGACTGGCAGCTTGCCCAAGTAGGCGTGACCCAGCGCCTCGGCGCTTTCGACGAGGTCGATGACGACAACAATGTGGTCAATGTCAGTGTCTGCCCGTCGCCCTATCAGGACCCGCATCCGCCGGTCTTCGTGTCGGGCAGCGGCAGTCCCGAGACGATCGACTACAACGCGCGGATGGGCTTCATCCCGACCTACTTCACGGACATCGACACCGCTGCGCCGCTTGGCAAGCAGTATGCCGAGACCGCGGCCGCGAACGGTTTCAACTGGCTGCCGGGTCAGAACCAAAACATCGTGCGCTGGCTACAGATCGCCGAAAGCTATGATGCCGCCGTTGATGCGGTGATGGCCCACGACTACGACATCTGGAAGAACTTCTATGCGGCCATGGGGCGCCGTAAGCTCGACGAGGCTGATGTTATCGGCTCGATGCTGTCGTCCGGCCTCTACTGCATTGGCACCGCCGAATCGGTTCGCGACCAGCTGGTGGCCCAGTGGGAAGAGATGCCGGCGGAATTCATCACGCTGATCTACCACTATGCGCAGATGCCAAAGGACAAGGTTATTCAGAACATGACCCAGTTCAACGAGGTTGTGAAACCCGCGCTCGATGAGATTACCGCTAACGCCGGCCACGACATGGCCGAGGCGGCGGAATGAACCCGCAGTCATAATCGGGGGAACGTTAGACGGAAGGGCCGCACTTTGTGTGGCCTTTCTGCTTTCCGCCTCCAGGGAGCGTGACGATGCTGAAGATTCTTGGGCGCGCGACGTCCACCAACGTACAGAAGGTCCTGTGGTTCTGTGATGAGGCCGGGATCGCCTACGCGCATGACAACGGTATCGGCGGGGCGTTCGGGCGGAATGACACCCCCGAATATCTGGCAATGAACCCGAATGGCAAGGTGCCTACGGTCATCGACGGCGACTTCGTGATGTGGGAATCCAACAGCGTCATCCGCTATCTCGCACGCAAGCACAAGAGCGCACTCTACCCGTCCGAGTTCGAGGTGCGGAACATGGTCGAGCGCTGGATGGACTGGGAACTGTCGGTCGTCGCCCCACATCAGGGTACGGTGCTGGTGGGACTGGTCCGCACGAAGCCCGAGGACCGCGACAACGCGAAAATCAAAACGGCGGGGACGGCGTGGGCGCGCGGGATGACCATCCTCGATGAGCAACTCGCGAAGACTGGCCATGTCGCCGGCGATGATTTCACCCTGGCCGATATTCCGCTCGGTCCCATCGCGCACCGGTTTTTCAGCCTGGATATCGAGCGGCCGGACCTGCCGAATCTGCGGCGCTGGTATGAGACGCTGTCTGGGCGGCCCGCGTTCGATAAGTGGTGCGTAATCGAGATGGCCTAGACGGCGGCGCTAGTAGCCGAGCTGCGTGTCCACCAAATTGGACAGTGCATCCCCCTTTCGGTGCCGGTCGATGTCCGCGAGAATCTGAACAACCACGCTGCGCGGGTCCGTGATGGCCGCATTGTGCGGTGTCACTGTGATCTGCGGGTGGCCCCAGAATAGGTGATCTGCGGGCAGCGGTTCGGTGCGGAACACGTCCAGTGTGGCATGTGCTAGTCGCCCGCTCTCCAGTGCCGGGATCAGGTCTTCGTCGATAAGGTGTCCGCCGCGCGCAGCATTGATCAGACAGGCGCCCTTCGGCATTTTTGAGAACAGGTCCGCGTCGAGAATGCCTTCGGTTTCCGGGGTCAGCGGCAGCAGGCACACCAGAATCTCCGTGCGGCCGAGCAGGGCGTCGAGCCCGCCGCGACCGTCGAAACAGGTGATCCCGGGAATGTCCCTGGGCGTCCGGCTCCACCCCGCCACGTCGAAGCCCAGTCGCGTCAGCGCTTCTGCGCAGGCGTGGCCGAGTTCGCCGAGGCCGAGGATGCCCACTCCGCGTTCGTCGGCCTGGCGCAGCTCGCGGGCTCGGTCGTCCCAGACATGGTCGCATTGCTGTTGATCCAGCGCTGGTTGATTCTTGTGGTAGCGCAGTGTGTGCAGCACCACATACTCGCGCATTCCCGCCGTCAGGTAGGGATCGACGACACGCACCACGGCCACATGGTCGGGAAAGTCCGGGTCGGCGAGCAGATGATCGACACCGGCGCCCAGCGAGAAAACGACAGCGAGGTTCGGCAGGACGGTGAGCGCGCCGGGCGGCGGTTTCCAGGCGAGGACATATTCGACATCGTCGGCGTTGCCGACATCGGGCCAGACCCGAACATCGAGATCGGGCTCACGCGCCAGGAGTTCGCGCGCCCACCGGTCGGGGCGATCATGAGACGCGATGATCAGGATGGCCATGGCGTAATCTATGTGGCGACGGTGTTACCCGCGCCCACGGCAGCAAGATCGAAGGCGGCGGCCATCAGTGCCTTGGTGTAGTCCTCGCGCGGACG
>PBPM01000027.1 GCA_002724635.1 Rhodospirillaceae bacterium | reverse complement strand
CCGATTGCGATGGATGACGGTCTGCGCTTCGCCATTCGCGAAGGTGGCCGCACCGTCGGCGCCGGCGTCGTCACCTCCATCATCGAATAGGCCGGAGTGTTACGGCGACGGCACGTTCGGTGGATAGGAGTGTAGCTCAATTGGTAGAGCACCGGTCTCCAAAACCGGGGGCTGTAGGTTCGAGTCCTACCACTCCTGCCAGCCGTAACATCCGGCAAGTAACTGTGGTGGGTGCGAAGTAGTCACGCGATGAAAGCGGAACAAATGGCAAAACCATCAGTTGGCGACTTTGTACGCCAGGTGCGACAGGAGGTGAGCAAGGTTACATGGCCGACGCGCACCGAAACCATTCAGTCAACTCTGATGGTCGTCGTCATGGTCGCGTTCGCGGCCCTGTTCTTCTTCCTCGTCGACATTGTTTTGGCAGAACTCGTGCAATTGGCCCTGTCGGTCGGAGGTTGATGGTTTGATGGGCATGCAGTGGTTTGTCGTACACGCCTATTCGGGTTACGAGGCCAAGGTCGCGCAGTCGATCAAGGAACAGGCCGTGACCAAGGGTATGGACGATATGTTCGAGGATGTGTTGGTGCCGACCGAGGAAGTGGTCGAAATGCGCCGCGGTTCGAAAGTGAATTCGGAGCGTAAGTTCTTCCCGGGTTATGTGCTCGTTCGCATGGACATGAACGAGCAGAGCTATCATATGGTTAAGAATACGCCGAAGGTGACGGGTTTTCTCGGCGCGGGCAACAAGCCGGCGCCGATCAGTCAGGCCGAGGCGGACCGTATTCTGCATCAGGTTCGCGAGGGGGTGGAGCGGCCGAAGCCGTCGGTCACCTTCGATATCGGTGAAGAGGTCCGGGTCAATGATGGCCCGTTCCAGTCCTTCAACGGCTTGGTCGAGGATGTCGACGAGGAACGCGCGCGTCTGAAGGTATCTGTGTCGATTTTCGGCCGGTCCACGCCGGTCGAGTTGGAATACGGTCAGGTCGAAAAACTTTAGCCTGAACGCTTGTTGGCCGGCTTCTTCATTTGGGGGGGGCGGTGCGCGGGAGGTTGGCCCTACAAGTCCATGGGGTGCCGTACCGCGAAACCTCGAGAGGGAATGAGGTCTAGATCATGGCAAAGAAAATTGACGGTTACGTCAAACTCGAAATCCCGGCTGGACAGGCCAATCCGTCGCCACCCGTCGGGCCGGCGTTGGGCCAAGCCGGCCTGAACATCATGGAGTTCTGCAAGGCTTTCAACGCGGCGACGCAGAACAGCGATCAGGGTGTGCCGACCCCGGTGGTCATCACGGTTTATCAGGATAAGTCGTTCACCTTTGTGACCAAGACGCCGCCCGCCAGCTACTTCCTAAAGAAGGCGGCGCGCGTGCAGAAGGGTAGTGGCACCACGGGGCGCGACCTAGTCGGTCGTGTTACGGACGCGCAGTGCCGTGAGATCGCGGAAGCCAAGATGGTTGATTTGAACGCTAATGACATCGACGCAGCAACGCAGATGATCAAGGGCACGGCCCGGTCGATGGGCCTCGAGGTGGTGGGGTAACTATGGCCAAAGCAGGAAAACGTATTCGCAGCGCCCGCGAGAAGGTCGATCCCGACACCAAGGTGTCCATCAGCGAAGCCGTTCGGCTGGTGAAGGAAAATGCGACGGCGAAGTTCGATGAGACGATTGAGCTCTCGATTAATCTGAACGTCGACCCGCGCCATGCGGACCAGAACGTCCGTGGCGTGGTATCGCTGCCGAACGGAACGGGCAAGGAGGTCCGCATTGCGGTTTTCGCCAAGGACGACAAGGCCGAAGAGGCGCGCACCGCCGGCGCGGATCTGGTCGGTGCAGACGACCTTGCGGAGTTGATCCAGAACGGCGAAACCGGTTTCGACCGCGTGATCGCGACCCCGGATATGATGCCTATCGTCGGCCGGCTCGGTAAGGTTCTGGGCCCGCGGGGCCTGATGCCGAACCCGAAGCTGGGCTCAGTGACCAACGATGTGGCCGAGGCGGTGTCCAGCGCCAAGTCCGGCGAGGTGCAGTTCCGCGTCGAGAAGACCGGGATCGTGCATGCGGGTATTGGCAAGGCGAGCTTCAGCGAGGACCAGATCCGTCAGAATCTTGATGCGTTTCTGGGGGCCATCATGAAGGCCAAACCGAGCGGCGTTAAAGGCTCGTATGTGAACAAAGTGGCGCTCACCTCGACCATGGGGCCGGGTGTGCGTTTCGATGTGGCGGATGTTTTGGGTCCGGCGTAGGAAGCGGCCGGATAGGTCGGTTTTGGGATTTCCGTGTCCGGTGCGAACCGGCGCGGGAGGGCTGTCCGAGACTGCAGGCGTTCAAGGGGTTTCGACCCGGCGGACCTAAGCGCCCGAGATGGCGGCCCTGCATAGACAGGAGAAGACGAGCGGACCTTCGTTCGTTCATAACGCTCCTGGGACAGGTTAGGAGCGGTTCCGGTTCGCGTTGGACCGGGGCCAAATTGCAATCGGTGCGGTATGTCGATGCATTCGACCCGTGCCAATTTTGCGGAGACGGTAAGTGGACCGAGCTAGAAAAGAAGAGCTGGTCACCGAACTCAACCAGTCCTTTGCGGAGGCCGCGCTAGTTGTGGTCACGCAGCAGACTGGGCTGACTGTTTCGGAGAGTACGGAACTCCGAGGTAAGATGCGCGAGGCGGGTGCCAGCTACAAAGTGACCAAGAACAGGCTCGCGAAACTCGCCCTGGCGGGCACGCCTTATGAACCGATCACGGATCTGTTCTCCGGGCCGACCGCAATCGCGTATTCCGCCGACCCCGTAGCGGCGGCACGCGTGGCAGTTGATTTTGCGAAGGAGAACGACAAGCTTGTCGTTGTCGGGGGCGCCATGGGCGGCACCCTGCTGGACGAGAACGCCGTTAAGGCTCTCGCGTCGCTTCCTTCGCTCGACGAACTGCGTGGCAAGCTGGTGGGCCTGCTGAACGCACCTGCGACGAAGATCGCCGGTGTGCTTCAAGCTCCAGCCGGACAACTCGCGCGGGTCACGGGTGCATACGCGAACCAGGACGAGGCTGCGTAAGCCGGGTCCGATATCTCGAATATCGAAAAGTCTCTCAAAGTCTCAGGAGTAAAAGAAAATGGCAGATATTGAAAAAATCGCAGACGATCTCAGCGCACTCACGGTTCTCGAAGCTGCTGAACTGTCCAAGTTGCTCGAGGAAAAGTGGGGTGTTAGCGCCGCGGCACCGGTTGCGGTCGCAGCGGGTGCCCCGGCCGGTGGTGACGCCGGCGCCGCCGCCGAGGAGAAGTCGGAGTTCGATGTCATTCTCGCGGCTGCGGGCGACAAGAAGATCAATGTTATTAAAGAGGTCCGAACGATTACCGGTCTGGGCCTGAAGGAAGCTAAGGACCTCGTCGAGGGTGCGCCAAAGCCTGTGAAGGAGGGCGTGTCCAACGAAGAGGCCGACGAGCTGAAGGGCAAGCTGGAAGAAGCTGGCGCGACCGTCGAACTTAAGTAGCTGCCAGCCAACGGGATCGGCGGCGGTCGGTGCAGATGCTCCCCCGCCGCCGGCATCCTCGGATCGCCGAGGGTCGCTTTCGAAATGCGGCCGGCGACGATGCGACGATGCCGGAGGGGCGCAAGCTCCGATCCGAGTAGTCGATTGGAATGGCCCGATTGGTCGCGGGCATGATCTCGCGACAACGAGGAGAGTCAATTAATGGCGCAGTCGTTCACCGGTCGCAAACGTATCCGCAAGAGCTTCGGACGCATTCAGGAAGTGGCGCCCATGCCGAACCTCATTGAGGTTCAGATGAGTTCCTATGACCAGTTCCTGAACTCCACCACCCTCGAGGGCGAGCGTGCGGATGTTGGACTGACGGAGGTCTTCAAATCGGTTTTCCCGATCCGGGACTTCTCCGAGAAGGCGCAGCTCGAGTTCGTGGACTACGAGCTGGAAGAGCCGAAATACGATGTTGAGGAGTGCCAGCAGCGCGGCATGACCTTTGCGGCACCACTCAAGGTCACGCTGCGCCTCGTCGTTTGGGATGTGGACGAGGACACCGGTGCGCGTTCGATCCGCGATATCAAGGAGCAGGACGTCTACATGGGCGACATGCCCCTAATGACTGTCAAGGGGACGTTTGTTATCAACGGCACCGAGCGTGTGATCGTCTCGAAGATGCACCGTTCGCCGGGCGTCTTCTTCGATCATGATCGCGGCAAGACCCATTCGTCGGGTAAATATCTGTTTGCTGCAAGGGTGATTCCGTACCGCGGTTCCTGGCTCGACTTCGAGTTTGACGCCAAGGATATCGTCCATGTCCGGATCGACCGCCGCCGCAAGCTGCCGGTAACGACCTTTCTGATGGCGCTCGACAGTGTCGCTACCGCCGAGCTGCGCGCCGAGCGCGCGGAAGAGGGTCGCGAGCTGGAGCAGTTCGAGTCTGTCGGTATGTCGCACGAGGAGATTCTCGATTACTTCTATGAGAAAAAGGATTACAGCCTGACTAAGAATGGCTGGCAGACAGCGCTCGATGCTGAGCGGATGCGCGGCACCAAGCTGACCCATGACCTGGTCGACGCGAAGTCGGGCAAGGTGGTTGCCGAGGCCGATGCCAAGTTCACCCCGCGTGTTGCCCGCCAGCTCGAAGATGCCGGCGTCAAGGAGATCCTGATCAGCGGTGAGGAGCTCTTAGGCCAATATGTGGGCGAGGATATCATCAACGAAGAGACGGGCGAAGTGCTCGTCGAGGCTGGCGACGAGATCACCGACGAACTCCTCGAAGCCTTCGAGGAACTCAAGATCAAGGCGTTAACGACGCTCGCCATCGACCATGTGACGGTCGGCCCGTACATCCGGAACACGCTTGCCGGCGACAAGAACCGCTCGCGCGAGGATGCACTTATCGATATCTACCGGGTCATGCGCCCGGGTGAGCCGCCGACCTATGATACGGCGGAGTCCCTGTTCAAGAGCCTGTTCTTCGACAATGATCGCTATGACCTGTCGTCGGTGGGCCGCGTAAAGATGAATGCGCGCCTCGAGCTCGAATGTCCGGACACGGTCCGCGTCCTGCGCAAGGACGATGTGCTTCAGATCATAAAACTGATGGTCGGCATGAAGGATGGGCAGGGCGATATCGACGATATCGATCATCTCGGCAATCGCCGGGTGCGCTCGGTTGGTGAACTGATGGAAAATCAGTATCGTATCGGACTTCTACGCATGGAGCGCGCGATCCGCGAGCGAATGTCTACGGTCGAGATCGACAGCGTCATGCCCCATGACCTGATCAACGCAAAGCCGGCCGCTGCCGCGGTGCGTGAGTTCTTCGGCTCGTCGCAGCTGAGCCAGTTCATGGACCAGACCAACCCGCTGTCGGAGATTACCCATAAGCGGCGCCTCTCGGCTCTCGGACCGGGCGGCCTGACGCGCGAGCGCGCCGGTTTTGAGGTGCGCGACGTGCATCCTACCCATTACGGGCGGATCTGTCCTATCGAAACGCCGGAAGGCCCTAATATTGGCCTCATTAATTCGCTAGCGACCTATGCGCGGGTGAACAAGTACGGCTTTATCGAGACCCCTTATCGCAAGGCTAAGGATGGCAAGGTCACCGACGAGGTAGTTTACCTGTCGGCTATGGAAGAGGGGCGTTACACGATCGCCCAGGCGAATTCTGCCATCGACAAGAGCAACAAGTTCGCTGATGAGCTGGTCAGCTGCCGTCAGGGCAATGACTATCTGATGGCGCTGCCGGAAGACGTCGACTATATGGACGTGTCGCCCAAGCAGCTTGTGTCCGTGGCCTCGGCGCTAATTCCGTTCCTCGAGAACGATGACGCGAACCGTGCGCTGATGGGATCGAACATGATGCGCCAAGCGGTGCCGCTCATTCAGACCGAGGCGCCGCTAGTCGGCACCGGCATGGAAGAGACGGTGGCGCGGGATTCGGGCGTGGCGATCGTTGCGAGGCGCGCCGGTATCATCGATCAGGTTGATGCGACACGCATCGTGATCCGGTCGACGGGCGAGATCGGCGACGGCGACACCGGCGTTGACATCTACAACCTGCTAAAGTTCCAGCGTTCCAACCAGAACACCTCCATCACCCAACGCCCGCTGGTGAAGGTCGGCGACCTGGTCGAGAAAGGCGACATCGTCGCTGACGGCCCGTCGACTGACTTGGGCGAACTGGCGCTCGGCAAGAACGTGCTTTGCGCGTTCATGCCTTGGAACGGCTACAACTTCGAGGACTCGATCCTGATCTCCGAGCGAATCGTGCGCGATGACGTCTTCACGTCGATCCACATCGAAGAGTTCGAGATCATGGCTCGTGATACGAAGCTCGGCCAGGAAGAGATCACGCGCGACATTCCCAATGTGGGCGAGGAGGCGCTGAAAAATCTTGATGAGGCCGGCATCGTCTATATCGGCGCAGAGGTCAATCCGAGCGATATACTGGTCGGCAAGGTCACGCCCAAGGGCGAATCCCCGATGACGCCGGAAGAGAAGCTGTTGCGTGTAATCTTCGGCGAAAAGGCCGCGGATGTTCGCGACACCTCGCTGAAGGTGCCCCCGGGGGTTACCGGCACGGTTGTCGAGGTGCGGGTCTTCTCGCGCCGCGGCGTTGACAAGGATGAGCGTGCTCTGTCGATCGAGCGTGCAGAGATCGAGCGGCTGGCTAAGGACCGTGACGACGAAAAGGCGATCCTAGAGCGTAGCTTTTATAACCGCCTAAAGGGGCTGCTACTCAATCAGACCGCGGTGAAGGGGCCGAAGGGCATCAACGGCGAGGTCAAGGTGACCGATAAGGTGCTCGGCGATTTCACCCCCGGGCAGTGGCGTCAGATCGTCGTGAAGAACGACAGCCGTATGTTGGAAATCGAGGGCCTGCAGAACAGCTTCGACGAGGCCGTTCAGGCACTCGAGGCACGGTTCGAGAACAAGGTGGATAAGCTTCAGCGCGGTGACGAGCTGCCGCCGGGCGTTATGAAGCTGGTCAAGGTATTCGTTGCGGTGAAGCGCAAACTGCAGCCAGGCGACAAGATGGCCGGCCGCCATGGCAACAAGGGTGTGATCTCGCGCATCGTTCCGATGGAAGATATGCCTTATCTCGAGGACGGGACGCCGGTGGATATTGTCCTGAACCCGCTGGGTGTGCCATCGCGCATGAACGTTGGCCAGATTCTCGAGACGCATCTTGGCTGGGCAAGCCGTGGTATCGGCCGTCAGATCGGCGACATTATGACGGCGCTAGATGCGAACGGGAAATCGGCCGAAATTCGAAAGAAGCTGGCGAGCGTCTACGGCAAGGAGACCTCGGGCGAGGATATCGACGGCATGTCCGACGATGGTGTCGCGGAGCTTGCGGCCAATCTTCAGAAGGGTGTCCCGATCGCCACGCCGGTCTTTGACGGCGCTACCGAGCAGGAGATTAACGATCATCTGGAAATGGCGGGGCTGGATGTTTCGGGCCAAGTCCAGCTAATTGACGGCCGTACGGGCGAGCAGTTCGAGCGTTCGGTCACGGTGGGTTACATCTACATGCTTAAGCTGCACCATCTGGTTGACGACAAGATTCATGCCCGTTCGATCGGTCCGTACAGCTTGGTTACCCAGCAGCCGCTGGGTGGCAAGGCACAGTTCGGCGGTCAGCGCTTCGGCGAGATGGAGGTCTGGGCGCTGGAAGCCTATGGCGCCGCCTATACTCTGCAGGAAATGTTGACGGTCAAGTCAGATGACAAGGCCGGTCGAACCAAGGTTTATGAATCCATCGTGCGCGGTGATGATAATTTCGAAGCGGGTATTCCAGAATCCTTCAATGTACTCGTGAAGGAACTCCGCTCGCTCGGACTCGATGTTCAGCTCAATCAGTCGACCCGTTAAATGGCCGGCCGCGTGAACCTGAACAAAAGAAACCCCCTACCGGGAGCAAGTACATGAACGAACTCGTCAATGTCTTCGGTCAACCCCACGGCCCGCAGAGTTTCGACGAGATCCGCATCTCGATCGCCAGTCCCGAACGTATCCATTCCTGGTCTTATGGAGAGATCAAGAAACCGGAGACGATTAACTATCGGACATTCAAGCCAGAGCGCGATGGCCTGTTCTGTGCCCGCATCTTCGGACCAATCAAGGACTATGAGTGTCTCTGCGGCAAGTACAAGCGCATGAAGTATCGCGGTATTGTTTGCGAGAAATGCGGTGTCGAAGTTACCCTGCAGAGCGTGCGCCGCGAGCGTATGGGGCATATTGAGCTTGCCTCGCCCGTAGCCCATATCTGGTTCCTGAAGTCTCTGCCGAGCCGGATCGGCATGCTCCTAGACAACACGCTGCGTGATCTCGAGCGGGTGCTTTACTTCGAGAACTACATCGTCACCGAGCCTGGCTTGACTGACCTCGAACAGTACTCGCTGCTGTCGGAAGAGGATTATGTCGATAAGCAGGAGGAGTTCGGCCAGGAGGCCTTCACCGCCAAGATCGGCGCCGAGGCCCTCAAGGACATGCTGATGGCGATCGACCTCGAGGCCGAGCGCGACAAACTTCGTGTCGATCTCAAGGAGACCAACTCCGAGGCCAAGCGCAAGAAGTATGTGAAGCGGCTGAAGATCGTCGAGGCGTTCCTCGAGTCTGGTGCGCGCCCGGAGTGGATGATCCTTGACGTGATCCCGGTTATCCCGCCCGAGCTACGCCCGCTTGTGCCGCTCGACGGCGGCCGGTTCGCGACGTCGGATCTAAACGACCTGTATCGCCGGGTGATCAACCGGAACAATCGCCTGAAGCGTCTCATCGAACTGCGCGCACCGGATATTATTGTCCGGAACGAAAAGCGAATGCTGCAGGAATCCGTCGATGCGCTGTTCGACAATGGTCGGCGTGGCCGCGTCATCACCGGCGCGAACAAGCGCCCGCTCAAGTCCCTTTCCGACATGCTCAAGGGCAAGCAGGGTCGCTTCCGTCAGAACCTGCTCGGCAAGCGCGTCGACTATTCTGGCCGTTCAGTCATTGTTGTTGGGCCAGAGCTGCTCCTCCACCAGTGCGGGTTGCCAAAGAAGATGGCGCTCGAGCTGTTCAAGCCGTTCATTTATCACAAGCTCGAACTCTATGGTTACGCGACTACAATCAAGGCGGCGAAGCGGATGGTCGAGAAGGAGCGCCCGGAAGTTTGGGATATTCTCGAAGAGGTGATCCGTGAGCACCCGGTGTTGTTGAACCGTGCGCCGACATTGCATCGTCTTGGTATTCAGGCCTTCGAGCCGGTTCTGATCGAGGGCAAGGCCATCCAGCTGCATCCGCTGGTTTGTGCCGCTTTCAACGCCGACTTCGACGGTGACCAGATGGCCGTGCATGTACCGCTTTCTCTCGAGGCGCAACTCGAGGCGCGCGTTCTAATGATGTCGACTAACAACATCCTGAGCCCGGCTAACGGCAAGCCTATCATCGTCCCGTCTCAGGACATCGTCCTCGGGCTCTACTACCTGAGTTCTGAGGTGAAGGACGATGCCGGTGAGGAAATCAGCTTCGACAGCAAGAAGTCGCTCGACGCGGCGGTGGCTGGCGGCGATGTTACCTTCATCAACGCCAAGAATCCGGCCGCGCCGGTGGACCTTGACTCGCTTACGCTCAAGGCCGTCAATGACGGCGAGGTTCGCGCGCACCGTGTGCCGGGTTTCAGCTCGGTCAACGAGGTCGAGCAGGCTTTGGACGCCGGCGTCGTAAGCCTGCATTCGCGGATCAAGGCGCGGATCGAGACCGTAGATTCTGAAGGTAACGAGACCGTCAGTCGAGTGCTGACGACCCCGGGTCGTCTGCTGGTTGGCCGTATTCTGCCGAAGCATCCGCAGGTGCCGTTCGACCTAATCAACCGTCTGCTCACGAAGCGCGAGATCAGCGAGATCATCGACATTGTCTACCGCCATTGCGGGCAGAAAGAGACGGTGATCTTCGCCGACAGGATGATGGGGCTCGGCTTCTCTAATGCGTGCAAGGCTGGCATCTCCTTTGGCAAGGACGACCTGATCGTGCCGGATCTCAAGACGCGGCTGGTCGAGGACACCACCGACCGGGTCAAGGAGTTCGAGCAGCAGTATCAGGACGGCCTGATCACCAAGGGAGAGAAGTACAACAAGGTCGTCGATGCCTGGACGCGCTGTACGGATGATGTCGCCGACGCGATGATGGAAGAGATGCAGTCGACCGATTCCACCGGCAAGATTAACGCGGTCTACATGATGGCCCATTCGGGCGCACGTGGTTCGGCGGCGCAGATCCGTCAGTTGGCGGGTATGCGGGGGCTGATGGCGAAGCCGTCGGGTGAGATCATAGAGACCCCGATCATCGCGAACTTCAAGGAAGGCCTCACGGTTCTCGAGTATTTCAACTCGACCCATGGTGCCCGCAAGGGCTTGGCCGATAACGCGCTGAAGACCGCCAATTCCGGCTACCTCACTCGCCGTCTGGTCGATGTCGCACAGGATTGCGTGATTATCGAGAATGATTGCGGTACTGATGACGGCCTAACCATGACTGCGGTTATCGAGGGTGGCGATGTGGTCGTGCCATTGTCCGAGCGTCTGCTCGGCCGCACCACGGCCGAGGATGTGATCGATCCGCTTAGCGGAGACAAGCTCGTCAAGAAGGGCGAGTTGATGACCGAGCCGCTGGTCGAGCAGATTGAGACGGCAGGCATCGAGACGGTGAAGATACGCTCGGTACTGACCTGCAAGAGCGACGGCGGCGTGTGTGCTAAATGCTACGGTCGTGACCTTGCGCGTGGTACGCCGGTAAATGTTGGCGAGGCTGTTGGCGTCATCGCGGCCCAGTCAATCGGTGAGCCCGGCACTCAGCTGACGATGCGGACATTCCATATCGGCGGCGCTGCGCAGGGTGCGTCGGAGCAGTCGAGCGTCGAGGCGGCGTTCGATGCGACGGTCAAGGTTGAGAACCGCAACGTTGTCGTGAACTCCGAGGGTGTTCCGATCGTTATGAGCCGCAACACCGAGGTGGTGTTAATCGATGAGGCGGGCCGCGCGCGCGCGCATCACAAGATCCCCTACGGTTCGCGCCTGCTCGCTGACGAAGGTGAAAAAGTGGAAAAGGGCCAGCCGCTCGCACAGTGGGACCCCTATACGTTGCCGATTATCACCGAGAAGGAAGGCTATATCGACTATGTCGATTTGGTCGAAGGTGTTTCGATGCGTGAAGCTGCGGATGAGGCCACTGGCATCGTCTACAAGGTGGTTATCGACTGGAAGCAGCAGCCGAAGGGATCCGACCTGCGTCCGCGCGTGTCGCTGCGGCCGAAGAAGTCCTCCAAGCAGGGCGAGGTAGTTAAGCTTGCGAACGGGATGGACGCACGTTACTTCATGTCCGTCGACGCGATCCTGAACGTCGAACCCGGCCAGCATGTTCAGGCCGGTGACATCCTGGCGCGCATCCCTCGGGAGAGCTCCAAGACACGCGATATTACCGGTGGTCTGCCGCGGGTGGCGGAACTGTTCGAGGCGCGCCGTCCCAAGGATCATGCGATCATCGCCGACACGAATGGCAGGATCGAATTCGGTCGTGACTACAAGATGAAGCGCCGGATCATGATTGTCCCCAGCGAGGAGGAGCAGGCGGATGGCAAGGAGCCGGTCGAGTATCTCATCCCCAAGGGCAAGCATATCTCGGTGCAGGAAGGCGACTATGTTGAGAAGGGGGATCTTCTACTCGATGGTAATCCCGTTCCGCATGACATACTGCGTGTCTTGGGCGTCGAGGAGCTTGCGAACTATCTCGTAAAGGAGGTTCAGGACGTCTATCGACTCCAAGGTGTGGGGATCAACGACAAGCACATCGAGGTGATCGTTCGCCAGATGCTTCAGAAGGTTGAGATCGTCGATCCGGGCGAGACGACCTTTCTGGTTGGCGAGACGATCGACAAGGATGAGTTCGACATGGTCAACGCTAAGGCAGCGGACGATGGCCTCAAGCCGGCGGATGCGCTGCCGGTTCTGCAGGGCATCACTAAGGCGAGCCTGCAGACCAGCTCGTTTATCTCGGCCGCATCCTTCCAGGAGACTACGCGGGTCCTTACCGAAGCCGCCGTTAATGGCAAGGTCGACCGCCTCTACGGCCTCAAGGAAAACGTGATCGTGGGGCGCCTAATCCCAGCCGGCACCGGAGCGGTGATGAACGCGGTCCGCTCGATCGCGGCCGAGCGCGACAACGAGCTCGCCGACGAGATCGCCAAGCAGATTGCGGCGGAGGAGGCGGCGGCACAGGCCGAAATCGAGGCGGCGGGCGCGGCGGAATAGCGCGTCGCGACAGAATTGAAATGGGGCGCGATGCCCCGGTTGACCCAGGGGCAGAGCGTTTCGTTTCCAGACCGGCCTATTTGTGAAATAAAATTACTAAAAACGGTCGCGCAAGACCTGTTTCGTTGCGGGGGAGGCGTGCGTGGTGACGCCCCGCAACTGCCCGATTTTTATGGTTTTTCTCGGTTGACGCTCATGGGGCTCGTAAGTAGTATCCCCGCGCTCAAACGGGGCCGGTCGTAGACCTGCGCAGTCTAAACACTGCTCCTGGCAAGTCGAACTATATGCGCGAACGCTTAAGGGCTAGCGAAAATTGCCCGCAGGGACAGGACTGTTTTCTGTCCTGACTGTGCTTTGTGCAGACGGTTGGAATTTTGAACGGGAAGAATCAAGGAAGCCATATGCCGACGATCAATCAGTTGATCCGCAAGCCACGTAAGGCGCCGATTAAGCGGAACAAGGTTCCCGCGCTGGAGGCGTGCCCACAGAAACGCGGCGTGTGTACGCGCGTCTACACTACCACCCCGAAGAAGCCGAACTCGGCCTTGAGAAAGGTCGCGCGTGTGCGCCTGACCAACGGGTTTGAGGTAACGAGCTACATCCCGGGCGAAGGCCATAACCTGCAGGAGCATTCGGTCGTCATGATCCGTGGCGGTCGCGTCAAGGATCTGCCGGGCGTTCGCTATCACATCATTCGCGGCACCCTCGATACCCAGGGTGTTTCTGACCGCCGCCAGCGCCGCTCGAAATACGGCGCCAAGCGGCCCAAGTAATCGAGGCTTAGAGATATGGCTCGTCGTCGCCGCGCAGAAAAACGCGAAATCCTTCCCGATCCCAAGTTCGGCGATCTGGTCGTCAGCAAGTTCACCAATAGCGTCATGCTTGATGGCAAGAAGTCCGTGGCCGAGCGCATCGTTTATGCAGCGCTCGACGACATCGCCTCCAAGCGCGGCAGTGATCCCGTCCGCATGTTCCACGAGGCGCTTGAGAACATCAAGCCGCAGCTCGAGGTTCGCTCGCGCCGTGTCGGCGGTGCCACCTATCAGGTGCCCGTCGAGGTGCGCTCCGACCGAGCCCAGGCGCTGGCCTTTCGCTGGCTGATTCAGGCGGCGCGCAGCCGGCCCGAGAACACTATGGAAGAGCGGCTCTCACGCGAGCTTCAGGATGCGGCCGAGAATCGCGGTAACGCAGTGAAGAAGCGTGAGGATACCCACCGGATGGCGGAGGCTAACAAGGCCTTCTCTCATTACCGTTGGTAGACCCCCAAGCGAATTAGTGAACGAGAGAGCGTAGATATGTCGTCCAATCGCGAAACCCCGATCGAGCGCTACCGCAACATCGGTATCATGGCGCACATCGACGCCGGCAAGACGACCACGACCGAGCGCGTCCTTTATTACACCGGTCGCTCCTACAAGATTGGCGAGGTGCATGACGGTGCCGCGACGATGGACTGGATGGAGCAGGAGCAGGAGCGGGGCATCACCATCACGTCGGCCGCGACCACCGCATTCTGGAACGATCATCGGGTCAACATCATCGACACACCGGGCCATGTAGACTTTACGATCGAGGTCGAGCGCGCGCTGCGTGTCCTCGATGGCGCGGTTGCGGTGTTCGACAGCGTGGCGGGCGTCGAGCCCCAGTCCGAGACGGTCTGGCGCCAGGCGGACAAGTACAAGGTTCCGCGCATTTGCTTCGTCAACAAGATGGATCGTGTCGGCGCCGATTTCGACAATTGCGTGTCGATGATCATCGATCGTCTCGGCGCGAACCCCGTCGTCCTTCAGCTGCCGATCGGCAAGGAAGCCGAGTTGCGCGGCGTGGTCGACCTAGTGAAAATGCAGGGTATCGTTTGGAAGGACGAAAGCCTCGGCGCCGAATTCGAGTATGTCGACGTGCCATCCGATATGGCCGATGCGGCTGCCGAATGGCGCGAGAAGATGATCGAGTCCGTTGTCGAGCACGACGACGATGCGATGGAGGCATATCTCGAGGGCAACGAGCCCGACGAGGAGACCCTTAAGGCCTGTATCCGCAAGGCGACCCTGTCGCTGTCGGCGGTGCCGGTCCTTTGCGGCTCGGCGTTCAAGAACAAGGGTGTGCAGCCGCTGCTCGACGCAGTCGTCGACTATTTGCCCTCTCCGCTGGACGTGCCCGCGATCGCGGGTGTCGTGCCGGGCGCCGAGGACGCGATGGAGCGCAAGGCGTCAGACGATGAGCCGTTCGCTGCGCTCGCCTTCAAGATCATGACCGATCCCTTCGTCGGATCCCTTACCTTCGCGCGTGTCTATTCGGGCAGCGTCGAGGCTGGTTCATCAGTCCTCAACACGGTCAAGGACAATCGAGAGCGTGTCGGCCGCATGCTGCTGATGCACGCCAATGATCGTGAGGACCTCAAGGTCGCACGCGCGGGCGATATCGTCGCGCTGGCAGGCATGAAGAATACGACCACGGGCGACACCCTGTGTGATGCTTCGAACCCGGTCATTCTGGAGCGCATGGAATTTCCTGATCCGGTCATCGAGATAGCTGTGGAGCCGAAGACCAAGGCGGACCAGGAGAAGATGGCGACCGCGCTGCAGCGCTTGGCCCAAGAGGATCCGTCCTTCCGCGTGTCGAGCGACGAGGAGAGCGGCCAGACTATTCTAAAGGGCATGGGCGAGCTGCATCTCGAGATTCTCGTCGACCGCATGAAGCGCGAGTTTAAGGTCGAGGGCAATGTTGGCGCACCGCAGGTGGCCTATCGGGAGAAGATCACCAAGTCGGTGACCATCGACTACACCCATAAGAAGCAGACCGGTGGCTCGGGTCAGTTCGCCCGCGTCAAGATCGAGTTTGAGCCGCTCGAGGCGGGTTCGGGCTTCGAGTTCGAGAGTTCCATCGTCGGCGGTTCGGTGCCTCGGGAATTTATCCCGGGCGTCGAGAAGGGCCTGATCTCGGCGCTCGAGTCCGGCAGCGTTGCTGGCTTCCCGGTGATCGACTTTAAAGCCCAGCTGGTCGACGGTGCGTCGCATGACGTGGACTCGTCGGTCATGGCGTTCGAGATCGCTGCCCGCGCAGCCTTCCGCGAGGCCCTCGAGAAGGGTTCACCGCGGCTACTCGAGCCGGTCATGAAGGTCGAGGTGGTGACCCCGGAAGAGTATATGGGCGACATCATCGGCGATCTGAACAGCCGTCGCGGTCAGGTCGGCTCCATGGACTCGCGCGGCAACGCCCGTGTGGTCAGCGCCATGGTGCCGCTCGCCAACATGTTCGGATATGTCAACACACTACGTTCTATGAGTCAGGGCCGCGCCACCTTCACCATGGTGTTCTATCATTACGACCAAGTGCCTCAGGCTGTTGCGGACGAGGTTGTGGCGAAGATGGCCTAGCACTAACGAGAGAATTTTCACCGCCGCAATTTCGTAAGCGACGGTCCCAGACGGAGACTGAGTGATGTCGAAAGAGAAGTTTGAGAGAACAAAGCCGCATTGCAACGTGGGTACCATTGGCCATGTTGACCACGGCAAGACGACGCTGACTGCGGCGATTACGCGTGTGATGTCGGAGGCCTCGGGTGGCGACGCGATTGCGTTTGACCAGATTGACAAGGCTCCCGAAGAGCGCGAGCGCGGCATTACGATTGCGACGGCGCATGTTGAGTATGAGACGGACTCGCGTCACTACGCACACGTGGACTGCCCGGGCCATGCTGACTACGTGAAGAACATGATCACTGGCGCGGCGCAGATGGACGGCGCGATTCTGGTTGTGAACGCGGCAGACGGCCCGATGCCGCAGACGCGTGAGCATATTCTTCTGGCGCGCCAGGTTGGCGTTCCGGCGCTTGTTGTCTATCTGAACAAGGTTGATCAGGTTGATGACGAGGAGCTTCTGGAGCTGGTCGAGATGGAGGTTCGCGAGCTTCTGTCTTCATATGACTTCCCGGGCGACGACATTCCTATCGTAAAGGGTTCGGCGCTTGCGGCGCTTGAGGGCCGTGACGAGGAGATTGGTGCGAACTCGATCAAGGAACTGATGGCGGCGGTTGACGAGTATGTTCCGCAGCCGGAGCGCCCGAAGGACCAGCCGTTCTTGATGCCGATCGAGGACGTATTCTCGATTTCGGGCCGCGGCACGGTTGTGACGGGTCGTATTGAGCGCGGTGTTGTGAATGTCGGCGACGACATCGAGATTGTAGGCATCAAGGACACGCAGACGACGACGTGCACGGGTGTTGAGATGTTCCGTAAGCTTCTGGATCAGGGCGAGGCGGGTGACAATGTTGGTGTTCTGCTTCGCGGTACGAAGCGCGAGGAGGTTGAGCGCGGGCAGGTTCTTGCTGCACCGGGCACGATCACGCCACACACGAAGTTCAACTGCGAGGCCTATATCCTGACGAAGGAGGAAGGCGGACGTCACACGCCGTTCTTCACGAACTATCGTCCGCAGTTCTACTTCCGCACGACGGATGTGACGGGGACGGTTGATCTGCCTGAGGGCACCGAGATGGTGATGCCGGGCGACAACATCACGATGGTTGTGAACCTGATTGCACCGATTGCGATGGATGACGGTCTG
>PBPM01000103.1 GCA_002724635.1 Rhodospirillaceae bacterium | reverse complement strand
TTTCGAGATTGGAGATGACGCCTATACCGGGCCGTGACGTCTCGCCAATTCAGAATTTCTAGACGGTCTGGAAGTGGACGCCGCAAAGGCAGAGATTGCTGACCGAATCGAGGCCGCAGGTGCCGGCGTGCGGGAAGTGCATTTCCGCCTACGCGACTGGGGCATTTCACGACAGCGCTACTGGGGCTGTCCGATTCCGGTCATTCATTGTGATGCCTGCGGCACCGTCCCGGTCCCGTCCGCCGACCTGCCGGTTGTCCTGCCCAATGACGTGACCTTCGATCAGCCGGGCAATCCGCTGGACCGCCATGACACTTGGCGCAAGGTCAACTGCCCGTCCTGCGGCGGGCCGGGCAAACGGGAAACCGACACCTTCGATACCTTTGTCGATTCGTCCTGGTATTACGCGCGGTTCTGTTCGCCGCGCGCCGACGGTCCGACCGATCGGAGCGCCACCGATTACTGGCTGCCGGTCGATCAGTATATCGGCGGCATCGAACACGCGATCCTGCACCTGCTCTATTCCCGTTTTTTCACCCGCGCCATGTCGCGCACGGATCACGCCGCGCTGGACGAGCCGTTCGCCGGATTGTTTACGCAAGGCATGGTGTGCCACCAAACCTATCAGACCGGATCGGGCGACTGGGTAGAGCCGACCAGCGTTGTCGAACAAAACGGTGGCGCCTGGGTGCATGCGGATACGGGAGAAGCGATTACGGTCGGCCGCTCCGAAAAAATGTCCAAATCCAAGAAAAACGTGGTCGATCCGGAAGACATCATCGATTCCTACGGCGCGGATACGGCACGCTGGTTCATGCTATCGGACAGCCCGCCCGACCGGGACCTGGACTGGACCGAGGCCGGTATTTCCGGCGCCTGGCGCTTTACCAACCGGCTTTGGCGTCTGGTGGCGGCCCATGCGGGCGACCTGCCGCCGCCGGGCGGGGATATTCCCGCCGGCAGCGCCCCCAACACACGGCGCGGCATCCATGCCACCGTCGCCGGGGTAACCGAAGATCTGGAAACCTTCCACTTCAACCGCGCGGTCGCCCGTATCTATGAGCTGGTTAACGCCCTGTCCGGCGACGAGGCGATCGAAAACAAAGCCGTCCTGCGCGAAGGGCTGGAAACCGTGACCCTGCTGATCGGCCCTATGATGCCCCATCTGGCGGAAGAGCTTTGGCACGCGCTAGGACACAGCACCCTAGTGGCAGATAGCGCCTGGCCAGAAGCGGACGAAGACCTGCTGGTGCAGGAGACAATCGAAATCGCGGTGCAGGTGCGCGGCAAGATGCGCGGCACGGTGGCAATCGCGCGGGACGCGGACCAGGCGGCCGCGGAAGAAGCCGCGCTTTCACTGTCGACGGTGACCGCGGCACTCGGTGACGACGAGATCAAGAAGATCATTTACGTGCCAAACCGGATCATCAATGTCATTCATTAGCGCCCTCCGCCGCCAGAACTTGACGGGTGCACTGATTGTGGTGCTCGCCGCAACCATCGCGGGTTGCGGGTTCCAGCCCATGCACGGTCAGCGGTCCAACGCCTCCGCCGCCGCGCTTGCGACTATCGATATCGGCCTGATCGCCGACCGTACCGGCCAAATTCTCAGAAACGAACTTCTGCAGGTGATGCAACCGCAGGGACCGGCCCGGCAGCAGCCCTATCTGTTGACCGTCACCCTCACCGAATCTCTGCAGAATCTGGCAATAAAACGAAACGAGGATGTAACCCGCGCCAATCTGACACTAGTGGTAAGCTTTGTGGTGTCGCGGCGAAGCGACGGATTGCGGCTTCACAGTGGCGGCGCCCAGTGGGTGAATACCTACAACATCTTGACCTCGGATTTCGCGACGTTGAGCGCTCGCGAAAACGCCCGGAAACGCGGCGCCCAACAGCTCGCGCTGGAGATCAGGGAACGAATTTCCGTTTGGCTGGTCCAAACCGGCGGGGCGCCGAGACGCCGATGAAAGTACCGCCGGCCCGCGCCGATGCCTTCGCGGCGGCGCCGCCGGACGATATTCGCGCGGTTCTGTTATATGGTCCCGATCTGGGGCTGGTGCGGGAACGGGCCGAAACTCTGACCAGGGCGGTAGCCGGCACTCTGTCCGATCCGTTTAACGTAATCGAGCTCACACCGGCTGCGCTGAAGGAAGAACCGTCACGCCTGACCGACGAGGTTTGCGCACTGTCGATGATGGGCGGACGCCGCGTGGTGCGGCTGCGCGAGATCACCGATGCCGCCGCCAGACAATCGGAAGAAGCCATCGCCGCAGACGGCGAGGCATTGATGATCGTTGAGGCGGGCGATCTTAGCCCCCGGTCGAAACTGCGCGCCCTGTTCGAAAAGGCTAACGGCGCGGCAGCGATAGCATGTTACATGGACGAAGGCGTCGGCTTAGACGATTTAGTTCGCCGCGCGCTGGCGGACGCCAACTTGAAAGCAGACGAAGGCGTAATATCATGGATCGCCGGCAATCTGGGCTCGGACCGGATGGTCAGCCGAATGGAGCTCGAAAAGCTCACCCTCTATGCCGCGGGAAAATCTGAGGTCACGCTGGAAGACGCGCAGGCAATAATCGGCGATGCCGCCGCGGTCACACTGGATGACGTAGTACTCGCAGCGTGGGGCGGAAATCTGAAAGGCCTGACGGTGGCGCTTGCCCGGGCGCGGTTCGAGGGCGTCGCCCCAATCTCTATATTACGTGCGGCAAGTCGGCATTTGTCGCGCCTCGAACAGGCCGTCACCGCCATGGACGGTGGCGCGACCCCGGAACAAGCGATGAAAAGCCTTTGCCCTCCCGTGTTCTTCAAGCAGCGGGATGCGTTCCGCTACCAGCTCCGCCGGTGGCAGCCGAAGACCCTTTCCCGGGCCCGGGAGGAACTGATCCGGTCCGAGATCGACTGCAAATCCACCGGTACGCCGGATCAGGCCGTATGCGAGCGCGCGCTGATGCGCATCGCCGCCATGGCGGGTGCGCGGGTGCCGCGTTGATCCTCTGCGCTTACTCCTAAATTGTTATAACCTGCTCTCGCGGGCCCGCCAATATTAAGAGGCAGGAGAGATCGATCACCTCTCCCGTATCTTGCCCGCCCCACTCGAAAACGCGATGCTACCCCTTCGACAATAGCAGGACGCATTATGGCCGATCTCGAACCCCTTTTGCGCGACCTGGTGGTCGCCAACCGCATTCTCGCCAATGAAAACGTGGTCGATGCCTATGGCCATGTCAGCATCCGCAACCCGAACAATCCGGATCATTATTTCCTATCGTGTTCGCGCAGCCCCGAACTGGTTCAGCGCGCCGACATCATGGAATTTCGGCTGGACGGCACGCCGGTCGACGGCGATTCCCGGAACCCCTATCTGGAACGCTTCATCCACGGCGCGGCGTTCGAACGTAATCAGGACATCCAGGCCGTCGTTCACAGCCACGCCGAGGAAGTCCTGCCATTCACGATCTCATCCCAACCGCTGCTGCCAGTAATCCACTCCGCCGGTTTCATGGGGCCGGAACCGCCGGTATGGGACATCGCCGACAAGTTCGGTGACACCACGCTTTTGGTGGTAAATATGGATCAGGGCCGCGACTTGGCCGAGGCCTTTTCCAAACGCCGCATCGTGCTGATGCGAGGCCATGGCTTCGCCGCCGCCGGGCGTTCACTGTCAGAGGTCGTGCGCCTGTCCGTGATGCTGCCGCGCAACGCCAAAATTCTTACCGCCGCCCTACAGTTCGGCGGGCTAAAGCCGCTGCGGCCGGGCGAAATCGCGCTGCGACAGGACATGAACCCCGAGGGCAAAGAATTTTACCGCGCGTGGGAATACTGGGCGACGCGGGCCGGCTGTGCGGACATGCTCGATAGCTGACAGCGAAAAAATTTGGGACCGCATTGCCTAATCTGGGATTTATCACTCCCGTCGTAAAACTTATTGGCATCCTGCGAATGGTCAAGATTTTCGCGGCACAAGAAAACTTGGAAACGGGATAAATGCCAAACGCTCAGAAATCGGCGTCCGGTTTATTAGGAAGTTACCCGTTCCTAATTAAATGGATCCCTAAAACAAATGGCTTACGGACTGCCCTTCTTTCCTGTCAATTCAAAGCCCGCCAAACCTTCTCCGCCGTGGCCGGCATTTCGACCGTCGGTGCGCCGACGCGGGTCAGCGCGTCGTTGACCGCGTTCATCACTGCGGGCATGGCGCCAACAGTGCCAGATTCGCCAACGCCTTTCACGCCCAGCGGGTTGCGGGCGGTGGGAATCTCCTTCGCCGCGATGTTGAAATCGCAGAAATCGTCAGCCCGCGGCATGCAGTAATCCATGAAGGAGGCCGAGACCAGCTGGCCTGACACGCGGTCGTAATTTACATCCTCCATCAGGATCTGGCCGACCCCCTGGACTACGCCGCCGTGGATCTGACCATCGAAAAGCAGCGGGTTCAGTATGGTGCCGGCATCGTCCACCGCGGTGTAGCGGACCAGTTCGACCTTGCCGGTGTCTTCGTCGACTTCGATTTCGGCAACATGCACGCCGTTGGGAAAGGTGGAGCCTGCGCCCGGCGACGCGCCGAACTGGCCATGTTCGTAAAGGCCAGGCTCCATATCCGCCGGCAGCTTCGGTTTCACGAAGGCGGCCTTGGCGACGTCTTCCAGGCTGATCGCGCGGTCGGTGCCCGCCACGGTGAAAGTGCCGTCGGCAAATTCGATATCGCTGTCGGCCGCTTCCAGCAAGTGGGCGGCAATACGGCTCCCTTTTTCGACGATCTTGTTGGCGGCTTCAACAATGGCGGCGCTGACAAAAACGGCAACGCGCGCGTTAAACGTGCCCACCCCATGGGCGACTTTGTCCGTATCGCCATAGCGATAGGTCACGTTGCTCGGATCGACGCCCAGCCTGTGGGACAGCACCTGCTTGAACGTGGTGCCGTGGCCCTGGCCGTGATCCATCGCGCCCGAAAGCAGGGTTACCCCGCCCGACGCATCGAAGCGGATTTCCACATGCTCGAAATTGGTGTTGGCGACACCAGTGATGCTGTTGGACGTGCCGATGCCCAACAGCTTGCCGCGCGCCTTTGCATCAGCGCGGCGTGTATCGAACTCATCATACCCCGCGGCGGAAAGCGCGTCTTCCAAATTGCCGGTAAAATCACCGCAATCGAAATGATCGCCCATGCAGGTTTTGAACGGCAACGCATCGGGCCCTAGCATATTGCGCCGACGTAGTTCCACCGCATCGATGCCGGCGGCGCGGGCCGCCATGTCAACCATGACCTCCAGCACGTGTACCGGTTCCGGCTTGGCGCCGCCCCGGTACTGGGCGTTGCTCATCATATTGGTCAGCACGCCGGTCACCTGGGCATGGATATGCGGGATGCCATAAACACCGGCAAGACCGCCAAGACCGCTAGTGGCGCAACCGACATTGCGGTCGGTGGTGTAATACGCCCCGATCGGCACCTTTGTATGGGTTCGCAGCGCCAAAAACTTGCCACCCTGATCGAGGGCGAGCTCCGCATCGACAAAGCCGCCGCGGGCGTGATCGTCGCTTAGAATGCTTTCGGTGCGCTCGGCGATCCATTTGACCGGCCGCCGCGTTACCTCCGACGCCCAAAGGCTAAGGGCGTATTCCGGATAAACACCGCCGCGAATTCCGAATCCGCCGCCCATGTTGTCGCAAACCACATGCAGCTTAGATTGCGGCATTTTAAAGATCTGCCCGGCGATCTGTTGGCGGATACCGTGCACCGACTGCACGGTGGCACGCAGCATGTAGCGGTCTTCGAAATCGTCGTAATGACCTATGCAGCCCCGGTTTTCCATGGCGTTCCCGGCCAGACGGTTGACGCAAACCCGGTGGCGCACCACGTGGGCCGCGCCAGCAATCGCCGCCTCAGTCGCAGCCGCATCTCCCCGCTTGAAGGTATAGGCCTGGTTATCCGGGTTCTCGTCCCAGAGTGCGGGCGCGCCGTCGGCCAGCGCGTCATCCAGCGTCGCCAGTACCGGCAGGTCTTTGAAGTCCGCCTCGATCAGCTCCGCCGCATCCTTCGCCTGATCCAGAGTTTCCGCGACGACGAAGGCCATCGCCTCCCCCACATAGCGGACCCGCCCCTGCGCCAGAAGCGGTCGGATTCGCACGAAACCGGGGGAGTCGTCCATTTTCTTACACGGCATCAGCACGCCGATATTGCCGAGACCGCGAGCCGCGAGATCGTCGCCCGTCAGCACCGCCAACACCCCGGGGGCAACCCGCGCCGCATCCACATTTAACGAAACGATATCGGCGTGGGCGACGGGTGAGCGGAACACCACTGCCCGCGCTGCATCCAACGTGCGCACATCATCCAGATACCGGCCGCGCCCCTGCAGCAACCGGAGGTCTTCTTCCCGCGGAACGGGGGCGCCGATTTTTGTCATTCGTTCTGTTCCCTTTACTTGGCGTTTACGGGCGGCCATAGCCTGCCGGTTTCTTGGATCTCCGGCCCGGTCTTGGTCAATCCTTCCATCCGGTGAACGAAACGGGCCGGGGGCCGTGTTCCAGATTTGCAATTCCACCCTCTGGAAAATCGGGTTTCAGTTCTTAGATGCGGCTAACTGCCGGTATCGAGGCCGCCTTCCTCGTCGTCCGGGGCTTCGGTTTCCGGCAGGTCGTCATATTCAAATTTATCGCGGACGTTCTTCGGCCCCTCGCCCATTAGGCGCGAGACCAGATCGTCGAACTCTTCGAGCGACCGGTATTCAACCTTCACGAACCCGCCGACCCCGTCGAAAGCGATTTCCACCTTGGCCCCCAGCCCGCGGGCCAACTCCCGCTCCATGGCCAAGGTATCAGCGGATTTTCCTTGCAGCGGCTTGCCCCGGCTTTTCCCGCCGCCCTTTCCACGGGCCGATTTGCCTAATTTTTCGGCATCGCGCACCGTGAGGCCCTCAGCGATGATCTGGCGCGCGAGGAAAACCGGATCCGGGGCGCGCAAAATGGCGCGGGCGTGACCGACGGTAAGCTTGCCGGCGGCCAACATATCGCGCACCTCTTCCGGCAAATCCAGCAGGCGCAACATATTGGCGACATGGCTGCGGCTTTTGCCGACGACCTCGGCGACCTTTTCCTGGGTCTGGTTGAAATCGGACGATAGCCGGGCGTAAGCTTCGGCTTCTTCCAGCGGCGACAGCTCGTCCCGCTGGATGTTTTCGATCAGCGCAACAGCGAGCGCCTCAGCATCGGTGAAATCACGGATTATGACCGGGGCTTCGTGCACCTGGGCGCGCTGGGCGGCGCGCCAGCGGCGTTCGCCGGCGACGATTTCGAACGTGTCGTCGCCCGAGCGCTTGGGGCGCACGATCAGCGGCTGCAGGATACCCTGTTCGCGAATCGACGCGGTCAACTCCCTCAACGCGACTTCGTCGAAGTTACGGCGCGGCTGCAGAGGATTGGGAATCAGCTTGGCGATGGCAACCAGGCGGAGCCCGTTCAGTTTCTGGTTATCGCCTGGCTCCGCGGCAGCCGTGTCAACCTCCAGCGAGGCCGCTTCGGCGGCACCGATATTAGTCCGGTCCTCGCCGAACAGCGCCTCCAACCCGCGCCCCAATTGGCGAGAGCGTCCCTTCTCCGTGCTCATTCTGTCTCTCCCCGGGTGTCGTCCACGACCGGTAACGACGCCGTTTCGGGACGACCGGTTTCAACGCGGTTTCTATCTTCGGTTGATTGATTATTCGAACTTTCTCGGCCCCGGCGACGTAGCAGTTCTCCGGCAAGATGCACATAGGCCTGGGACCCCGTACAGGAAAGATCGTAGAGCAGCACCGGCAGACCGTGAGAGGGAGCTTCGGAAATACGCACGTTTCTGGGTATTACGGTCTCGTACACCTGATCGCCGAAGAAGCTGCGCACATCGTCTTCCACCAGGGATGACAGTTTGTTGCGGACATCATACATGGTGAGAACGATGCCCTCAATTTGCAACTTAGGGTTGAATCTTTCTTTAACCCGATCGATGGTGCGGACAAGCTGGCTCAGGCCCTCCAACGCCAGAAATTCGCATTGCAGAGGCACCAGCACGGAGTCCGCCGCCACCAGCCCGTTCAGCGTCAGCAGCCCCAGTGCCGGTGGGCAGTCGATCAACACATAGTCTGGCCGGGTGGCGGCCGCGTGGATCGCGTCTCGCAGGCGGCCTTCCCGATTGTCGAGATCGACCAGCTCCAACTCGGCCGCCGACAGATCCATAGTGGACGGGGTCACGGACAGGCCGGGCAGCGGGGTTGCCATGGTCGCCGCCGACAGATCGATTTCACCCAGCAGCAGGTTGTAGGTGCCGACCTCGCGCCGGGCGCTTTCGATGCCTAGCCCGGTGGAGGCATTGCCCTGGGGGTCTAGATCGACCACCAGCACCTGCTTGCCCACGGCGGCGAGTGCGGTGGCGAGATTGATCGCAGTGGTCGTCTTGCCGACCCCGCCCTTCTGGTTAGCCACGGCAATGATCCGGCCCGGCCGGGCGGAGTCAGGTGCATGGGTGGCAATGGGGGCGGCAATCGTATCGGACATGGGCCAGGTCGGAACTCCAGCGTGGCGACGACTCGAAACCGGGCCGTCTAGCGCCGCTTTAGCCTTGTGATACGCAGTATCCGGCTATCGGGCGAGGTCCGGCTTTCGATGGTCTCGACATCTATTTTCCAGCGTTTCCGGGCCTCGGTCAATTCTTCCTGCCAACGCGCGCCTTTCATAAACAGGCAGGTGCGAGCGGCCAGAGAATCGGCCATTTCGCAGAGTTTCGACAGAGGCGCCAGGGCCCTGGCGATCAGAATATCCACAGGCTTTTCCACCGATTCGCCGCCGACATCCTCAATTCGCGCATTGATTACCGTCACCGACGCACCAATTTGCGTGGCCACATCCCGCAGGAACTGCGCCTTTCGGCTATTAGATTCCACGAGGACGACCGGTATCCCGGTGACGATGGCCAATACCATTCCAGGGAATCCCGCACCGGAACCGATATCGACCAGCACCTCCGCG
>PBPM01000102.1 GCA_002724635.1 Rhodospirillaceae bacterium | reverse complement strand
GCGCGCGGTCCGCATTGTAACTTTGCAACCGTTCCCGCGCGTCCTCGACAAGGGCCATGCCTGCCTTGGCGTGGTCGGAGTTGACGTCGGCGGTGTGGCCGTCGTACTCATCCAACCCTAGGACACTCGGACGCTGGCCCAGATTGTCCCACCATTGGGCGACATGCGGGCGGCCGTCGAGCCAGATGTCGAGCCATTTGATCATGTCCAGGACTTTGACCAGGGGCGCGTAGCAGGTCTCGACGAGGGTGAGGTTGTCGCCCATGATCCAGGGGCGGTCGTCGGCGAGCGTATCTTCCATTTTCTTGAAGATGCGGTCCCAGCCGACGAGGCCGCGGAGCACCCATTCGGAGTCCATTCCTTCCCGGATGACGGACTGCTGGCGGAGAGTCTTTTCCAGGTCCGGCTGTTTTTTCCAGCGGCTTTCCAGCTTTTTGACATCGATGACGGACCGGAACCGGGTGACGAAGTTCAAGGCGGCGACGCCAGGGAAGCCGATCTCGTCGGAGTCCTTAATCCATTCCCGCATATAGGCACGCTGCAGCAGGTCCTTGGGCTTGAGCGCTGGGTCCGGTTTTAATTCATCAATATAGTCACAGATGATCGACGACTCCCGGATGGGATTTCCATCATGCACCAACGTTGGCACTACGGCCTTGGGATTCATCTTCAGATAGTCGCCCTGGAAATGATCCTCGTTGAGGAGCTTGATGTAGCGTGGCGTCCAGTCGTCGATCTCTTTTTCGGCGAGCGTGATGACAGCCCGGTTGGAGCAAACCGAGTCCGCTTCTTTCAGGTAATAGAGTTCCAGCATTTGATTGCTCACGCCATACTAACTCTGCTCTACTTCGGCGGGCCCCGGAATTGTCGGATCAACACCAGCGGCATAAGTCGCTTTCTTGCGCCACTCGATCACCGCTTCCTGGAAAGCCGGGCGCTGAACAATTTTTTCGTACCAGGACTCCACATTCGGATAGGGGCCGAAATCGAAACCGCCGGAAATGAGCGTGGTGATGGTGGGGGACCAGGAGATGTCGGCGAGGGTGTATTGGCGGCCCACGATAAAGCCGCCGTCCGCGATGGCCTCCTCCATTTTGTCAAAGGCTTGGTTGAGGAGTGACACCGCACTATCGGCGTCTTCTTCCGTGAAACTCTTGCCACCGGAGTGTTTGCCATGGAAGGCCAGCATTTCCGGGTCCTTCTGCAGCTTGGCGTAGCGTTCTTCCTCTTCTGCGGTTTTGGGCAGGAGCGCCGCGTTGATCTTGTAGTACTGGAACGTCTTGATGGCCGGCAGGTGCAGGTCGCCCGACTCCTGCAGCCAATAGTCGATCTCCGGTTGAAGATCATCTGGTACATCCCGAAAGCACGGTACGGGATATTTATCCTCCAGGTACTGCAGGATATCGTTGGACTCGACTACAACTTCCCCGTCCAGCACGAGGGACGGCACGACGCCCTTGGGATTGATGCCGAAATATTCCTCCGAGATGTTTTCCTTCTTACCTAGGTCGATGTGATGGCTGGTCCAGGGGAGCTCCTTTTCTTCCAGCAAGAGGCGGACCCGCGCCGCACAGTTGGAGCGCGCTGTGTGATAGAGTTGGATACCCTTGAATGAGAGGACGGAGGTGTTTGTCGGTGTGATGATACCCATGATTTTTTCTTCCTGTGAGGTGAGGTGGGGTACCCTTTAAGGGGCAAAGGGCGGCAGCGGCGAGACAGTCTGAGACTGCATCATGCGCCGTACCATGATTTCCATAAGCTCGGCCCGTGTGTCCTTGGCGGACGGCTCTTCGTAGAGATTGATGTTTTCATCCGGATCTGCCGCCAGGTCGTAAATCTCGCCAAAGTCATCATCCGGCGACAGGGTCATGCGGTGGGTGCGGGTGACGAGCGTGCGGAGGCTCGGCGGATGGGACAGACCGGGTCCCGGCCGGCCGGCGGCTTCTTCGATCACAACGCCTTCCGGTTCCGGATCGCTGAACAGGTCCCGGCCCATGGCGCCGTTGAAGGGCTGGATACCGGCCCGCTTCATGATGGTGGTCGGGAAATCGATGGTCGACGTGAGGTCGTCGCGCACGGATCCGCTCGCGCCCGGCTCGACCCACAATGTTGGCACCCGGATCAGGCCCTGATAGTGGTGCATGCGCTTAAGCATCACGCCATGGTCCCCGCCCAGGTCGCCGTGGTCTGCCATGAAGACAATGACCGTATTGTCCAATTGGCCGTTCGCTTCCAGCTGCGCCATGATCTGGCCAACGGCATCGTCGATGAACGAGATCATGCCGTAGGTGAGCGCTAGCAATGCGCGTGCTTCTTCTTCGTTCACCGGCATGGCGAAGCCGCCCTTGCGCTCGTGCTTGCCCTCCGCATGGAGACTATGCACCTGTTTTAAGCGCGGCGTGGTGATCTCGCCGAAGGAGCTGGGCAGCGGAATTTCGTCGGGGTCGTACATGTCCCAGTATTTGCCGGGTGGGGTGAAGGGATGATGGGGATCGGTGAAGGATACCTGCAGGAAGAACGGACTGTCCCCTTTGCTGGCCTCTTCAATAAACGCGTTGGAGCGGTCGGCGATGAACTGGGTGGAATAGAGCTCCGGCGGCACGGCCGTCTTCCAAGCTTGCGGGCCCCTAGGTCGGTCATCGGGACGGTCGTCCGGCAGCGCGTTTTCCGGCCCCACCAGGTTCTCAAAATCAGAGTTCTGCTTCTTCGCACAGGCCAGGTGGTGGCCGTTGGTGAAATCCGCGTGTCGGGTCACCAGTTCGATATGCTGAAAGCCGTAAAAGCCGCCTGTATAGGGCTCATCCGCCAGCTCGCCTGAGCCGATGTTGCGTTCGACCCGGTAGTCCTCCGTCCAACGGGAGCGGCGGATTGCGTCCTGGAATTCCTCCGTCGGCGAGGCGAGCTCATCATCGGCGATATAGCCGTACATGGGGTCCAGCGGGGTGTAGCCCTGCAGATGGGACTTGCCGATGAGCCCCGTCTGGTAGCCTTTCTCTGCCAGCACATCCACGAAGGTCGTCGCTTCCAAATCCAGCGGAATACCGTTGTTGATCCCCCGGTGGTCCGATGCCAGCCGTCCGGTCATCAGACATGCGCGGTTGGGCATGCAGACTGGATAAGCAACATACGATCGGTCGAACCGCGCGCCCCTGGCCGCCAGCGCGTCGATATTGGGCGTCTGGATCAGCGGGTTCCCATAACACCCTAAATGATCTGCCCTGAGCTGATCGCAGATGATGAAAAGGAAATTCGACTGGTTCATGGTCTATGTTCCTTGGTTCGTTCGGGGAACACTCTATTTGAGTGTCCCAGCGGGACTGTCAAATAGAGTGTTCCCTATTCCTATCCTTCTGTCACGCCTGCTGGATACAAGCTCTCTGCCCGGGTACCGCCGAAGCATTCCCAGGTGATGAGCTCTCTTGGATGTCTGACGTGCACCTCGAAGAGCACCTCTCGGGACGCATCGTGTTTCATTTCCCGGACCCGGCCCCAGAGCGGGAAGTCTGCCGGGTGCCAGACGTCGCGGCGCTTTTGTTGCCAGGTGAGGTCTTCTACCGCGACCCGCCGGTTGAGCTGCTCGTGATCCGGCAGGCAGACGCTGTCGATGACCATCATGTTGCCGTTTTCCAACCGGTGCGCGTCCCCCATGGCGAAGGAGACCACCCGGTCGGAGTCCTCGTCGTCGGACGAGGTCCAGAGCTCCGAGACCTCCATGGTCTCCAGGTTCACTTCATACTCCACGGCGCGGGCGAAGCATTCATGGGGCGGCTTTATGGGGTCCGGTGGCATAGCCCGGATGACCCCGTTGTCGTACATGACGAAGGTGTTTTCGCCGGTGACCCTCGGATTGTGACCATGGTAGTGCCAGCGGAAATCGCCCGTGCGGGTGAGGAGCTTTTCCTTAAAATCCCCCTCCCAGCCCTGATGGTCGCCCAGGATATATTTGATCTCCTTCGTCTTCTTATCGATTTTTACCACGGCGTCCTGATGGCGGAGTGAGACGAGCACGCTGTCATGATAGGGGTCGTAGGAGACCCCGTTGCCGTGGGTCCAGTCATAATGGCCGGGGAAGCCGCGTGTGTGCCAATAGACCTCCATCAGGAGGTAGCCGTAGCGCCAGATATCCAAGTGGTCGAAGGTGTTCCAGTCCCAGACGATCTCACCCTCCGGCGTGAACTCGACGATCTTGTCGCCAACCACTTTTTGCGTGGATCGCGGCGCGTCCGGATCAGTCTCGGAGGTATAGTAGTTCTCGATCTCTTTGGCGTTGGCGGTGAGCGCCAGGTAGTTGCCGTTGGGCATCTCGTGGGGTTGGTGGTGAAGGCTCTGGGCGTCGATGCCGATAGCTCCGGGTTCCTCAACCGGGCCGAAGGGCCGTTTGTCGGCGAAGAAAGTGCGGACTACGTTGCCGCACATATCGATCTCGACTGAGCGGAAGTCCACATGGTGATAAAACAGGTTTCCGTTGGCGAGACGATGCACCCCAGCGATGCGGGAGTCCGCCTTATAGTACCAGACCACCTCGCCTTCGTCGTCGAGGGCTACCAGCATGGACCAGTCCCGCATAAAGGCGAACTGGCCGGGAGTCATCCAGATGGCGCGGGTCGGTGCGCCGCGGCGGATGCTGAGGATGGTAAACCCGTCCGCCATCTCCTTCGGTTGCGATGTGACCGTGGTGATTGTGGGCATGTCCGTATCATCCGCCGGCAGGGGCGGCGTGCAATAGGCGAGTTCCACCGGGCCGGCATCTCCGGCGGTTACCGTGATGCGATGCTCAGTATCGGCCCGCATGCCGATGATGGCCAGGCCCTGTTCTGGATCCTCTTCCGGGCTGTAAGAGACCCGCCGAGTCCTGCGGCCATCGTCGATCTCAAGGGTGGTAGATACGGCGGCATCCGTCTTGAAACGCACAAGGGCCACAAGGGGCGCCTGCGGGTTGGGGTTAGGTTCGATGGTGGGGGATGAGAGGTAAGCGGTCATGGGATCTGATTTAAGGGCGCGGCGTCGTGCCGACTCGCTAAGGTTTAAGGAAAAGTGATCTCTTCCAGCGAATGGTAAAGCCCGAAGCAGCCATTGAACAATGATTTCTTCTGATTGCAGGTTTTAGATATGCTTAAAGATTGATCCCTTCGGCAGGCGGTGTATCCCGCGGATAGAAAGGTTTTTTGAGGCGTTGACCAAAGAGACGGCCGGTTGTCGGAGGTTCCTTACCAGAGGACTTTGCTTGGGTGTACCCTTGACGACGGGTGGCATTCCGGGTGACGTTCCCGCTACCCAAGCAACCATACACGCACAGGAGGGCTTCATGGCGTCAGAAGGCTACAACAATCGGCAAGAATTTGAGATGGAGAACTGGCCGGAGCTCCGGGAATCCATGAACAATATATTCAAGCTCGTGTTCCCGACTCGGGAAGTACCGGGGGAACTCAAACAATTTGTGTTTACGGCGGCGAGCCTGGCCAGCGGGTGCCTGCATTGCCAGTCCCACGGCTCGTACCACCTGCATCGCATCGGTGTATCTGACGAGAAAATCCAGGCCATGTGGACCTATCAGGACTCGGACCTGTTTTCAGACGCCGAGCGGGCGGCCCTCGACCTCGCCTTTGCCGCCGGCGTGGCGCCCAACTGCGTGGAACCCGAAAACTTCGAGGAGCTTCGCAAGTATTTCACCAACACCCAGATCATCGAGATCCTGGCCGTCATCGCCGTCGGCGGGTTTCTCAACCGCTGGAACGATACCATCGCCACGGTGACGGATCAGGAATCCATCGATTGGGCCAACGAAGTGCTGACCCAGGTCGGCTGGAACCCCGGCAAACATACGGGCGAGCAAGAAGAGCAACGTAAAGCCCATCCGATCACGCTGGGCTGGACGAACAAATAAATTCCGGGGAGGGGAGGGACGTCCGCTAGGCGTCTCCGGTCTCCCGCAAATTCCCCTCCTCGTCCACTTCTAGCTCCGTCGCGGCGATCTTGGGGACCAGGTTGGGGTCCCTCACATTCTCGAACACGTTTATGCCGATCACATTGATGAGTTCCCGTTTGTGGGCGGGCAGGCCCTGATCGAGGAACGCGAGGTCCGAGCCAGTCATCTCCGACTCCCGGGTTACGTATGAGGCCAGCATATCGGCGCGGGTGACGCGCGGTGTTTGCAGGGTGGGGTGTGAGCCCATAATCCTTCCTCCCCAGCCAGTCCCGAAGCGAAAGAACGGGAAGG